>JAJRPE010000189.1 GCA_024280935.1 Candidatus Hydrogenedentota bacterium | reverse complement strand
GGCCTGCACCCCGGTTCGGGCGCTCAGCGTCCCCGCCTGCGCAACAACCGTGTTTCTGGCTCCAATATTGGGATCTTTTTCTGTTGGGGCGTTAAGTATGGCCTGGCAGAAGGCAATCAGGTTTCGGAATGCAACTACGGTGTTTCCATCGGCCCCCATGACGACGAGAACCTGGTCATCGACAACGACATTCAAAACAGCCGCATCAACGGCTTGGTCTTTCGGCCCGAGCGCGGCGAAGGCTTCACCGCAAAGGGCAATCGCATCGAAAACAACCGCATCATCGATAGCGGCGGCGATACAGGCATTGCGGTGGACATCCAAGGCGTTACGGCCAACAACAGCTTAGTCCGCAACACCATCAAGGAAACCCGAGGTCCGGCGGAGCGTACCGGCATCAAGCTGGGAGAAGAAGTCGGTGCCATGGATCTGGTGGAGAACACCATCGAAGGCTTCGCCACGGCCATCAACGACCTGAGAACAGCATAAAAAAGGAGTAAGCATTCACGGGCAAAGGGGGTTGGGATTTCCAGCCCGACACAAAAGGTACGTCGGACATGAGGCCCGCCACCGACACATGTAGCTGCTTTAGATTTGAGCGGCAAAACACTATACACCGTCTTGGGCAATCAACGTATCACCACGAACACTACGTGCGTTTTCGACACCCACTGTGCGCGTTATGTCGGGCTGGAAAGCCCAACCCCCTTGCCCGCAGGACCCAGAGCAGACGGTGAACGCTTACAAAAGGAAAACACATGCATCAAAGGCACCTGCACGCGATTGGCCTATGCCTTGTCTTAGTCGTTGGTCTCGCCGTTCACGCGGACTCCGCCTCCAATCGCGCCGAATTGCTCCAACAATTCGGCGATACGGTTTACGAGGCTCCCGCGACACATTCCGTGCCTGAACGAGACCAGGGAAACATTAAGGCCATCTTCTACGATGCCCTGCCTTACAAGGGGAAGCCCACCCGCGCCTTCGCTTATCTGGGTATCCCGGACGCACCGGAGGGCAAGAAACTGCCTGCCATGGTCCTCGCCCACGGGGGCGGCGGCACGGCCTTCCACGACTGGGTCAAGATTTGGAATGATAAGGGCTACGTCGCCATATCGATGGACCTCACTGGCCATCTTCCCGAAGGAAGCTCCAGTAAACGGGGGGACGCCCATGAATTCAGCGGCCCCAATCACACCGGCATGTTCGACGACCAGGACAAGCCCCGCGACCAGCAATGGATGTACCACGCCGTGGCCGACATTATGCTTGCCAACTCCCTGCTTCGTTCCCTCGATACGGTCGATGCCGAGCATATTGGCCTCACGGGCATCAGTTGGGGCGGCGTGCTGAGCAGCCTGACGGCGGGCCTGGACGACCGCTTCGTCTTTGCGGCACCGGTCTACGGTTGCGGCTACCTTTATGACTCCAAGGGATACTTCAATCGCATGGGCGCAAAAGACGATGCCACCCTGGAAAAACGAAAATATTGGGATCCCGCGCGCTTCTTTACCGACGCGCCCATCCCCATGCTCTGGATCAACGGCGACAACGATCCCCACTTCTCCGTGGACACCATGAACCGGTCCCACATCAGTGCGGGGGCCGCGTCCACCCTCTCCATCCACCACCGCATGCCCCACGGCCATTCCCCCGCTTGGCTCCCGGAGAAAGTGCCGGCGATCTATGCCCTTGCGGACTACCTCCTGAAAGGTCAGGGCACGGCCCTCGCCCGCATCGCGGAACAACCGAAACGAAACGAAAACGGTGCTATCGTCATGCGCTACGAGAGCCAGGCCCCCATCGTCGGTGCCACCCTCTACTGGCGCACGACCCCCATTGCGTATGCGGACAACAAGAAAAAACTCCTCGATCTTGTCCAGCAATGGCAACAGGGCGACGCCACCCTCGACACGGCCGCAAACACCGTCACGGTCAATCTGCCCGAAGGCTGCACCCAATACTATATCAACCTCACCGATGATCGGGGTTGTATCATTTCCTCAAATCTAAGCACAGTGAAATAGAAATGCCAACTCTGGCGGATAAGAATGTGTCTGTCAGGCATCCTTTTTGGTAAGCGTTCACAGGCTCATAAGGGACTGACACGGACCAAGCACCTCCGGTATGCACAGCGGTGTGCGACTTTATCACGGAACCTTGTGGAAGCAAGGTTACTCAAAGGTCCGTGTCTGTCCCGACGTTGGCAAAGAAATCTGTGGATATTCCACCAACGTCGGGACAGCCACGCCCGTTAACGTGCTTGCCCTTGAGCCAAGAAGATACGTACTATTTCGGGTAAACGAAAATAATTTGCGCTGTTCGGGGCGTGTCAGTCCCTGAGCTTCCCCGTGAACGCCTACTTCTTTTTTCATTTCTTTGCGCCTTCGCGGCTTTGCGTGAGACCTTCTTTATTGTTTGGCACGCAAAGGCACTAAGACGCAAAGGTTGGTTTCCAGCCACGCCGCTGGGCATACACGAACGCTTCAATTCGGTTGTGCCATGAAGGTACAATGCGGCAGCGGCCACGGGGAGGCCGAACGAGGAGAAAACAATGAACGACGACACCCTCCAACATATCTTAGCCGACATTGACCTGGCCAACAGCGCCGACCCGAATCAGGAGACCTGGGCAGGGGCCTCCCATCCCAAAGAGTTGCTCTACAGTCACCGTATGAGCGCGTGGCTGTCCGAACTGCGCCCTGACGCGGATGCCGCCCTGCAAGTTGCGGCCCGTGCCCAACACATCTGCCGGTGGGAACATCCCCGCGACAGCTACCCCATGGACCGAAAAGGCTATCTCACCTGGCGACGGGAACTTTACACCTTCCACGCGGAAAAGGTGGGGGCCATCATGCAGAAGCTTGGCGTGGACGGGGCAACGATTAAGCGCGTCTCTTTCCTGCTCCACAAGAAGAAACTCCATGACGACCCCGATAGCCAGGCCCTCGAAGACGCCGCTTGCTTGGTATTCCTGGAGTTTCATGTTGATGACTTTGCCGCGAAGACTGATCGCGAAAAAATGGTCTACATCATCCGCAGAACCTGGAGAAAGATGTCGGAAGAGGCCCACGCCTTCGCCCTGGACATGACCTTTTCGAAGGACATGCAAGTGTTGCTTAGTGAAGCCCTGGACAATGGATAAGGTGCTGCCCAAAATTGTCGGACTGGCGGGCGGCACGGGTTCGGGAAAGACCACGGTCACGAAGGCGCTGTTGGCGCATCTGGGAAATGATGCGGCCCTCTTGCAACATGACTGGTATTACCGTGATCAGACTGATGTTCCCTTGGCGGAGAGGAATCAGGTCAACTATGACCATCCCGACGCCCAAGAGACGGCGCTCCTCATCGAACATGTCGCCGCATTGCGCCGGGGTGAATCGGTTGCCGCGCCCCAATACGATTTTGCGACCCACACACGCCGCTGTGAGACCCGAACGATTGCGCCCCGCCCTGTCATCGTCGTCGAGGGCATCAATACCCTGGCGGACCCCGGCCTTCATGCGCTCTTCGATCTATGCGTGTTTGTGGACGTTCCGGCCGACATTCGCTTTATTCGACGGCTCCAGCGCGATGTGGCGGAGCGCGGTCGCACGACCGAAAGCGTGGTGACACAGTATCTGGATCACGTCCGCCCCATGCACGAGGAATATGTGGAACCCTGTAAGTCCAAGGCTGATTTGGTTCTTTCAGGCGAGGCGGATGTGGCCGAATCCGCGAATAAAATTGTAGCGCGGCTGGACCGATACGCGACTGGAGCCGACGCAGCCCATCAACTGCTCCTGCTAAGTAATTCCACCATGCCCGGTGAAGCCTATCTTGCCTGGGCACAGCCCCACATCACAGAACAATTGGCGGGAATTGATGAGGCGCTATTCATACCCTACGCGGCAGTAGATATCGGTTTTGAAACCTACACCGCGATGGTCTCCGAAGGACTCTCCAGTGCAAAGACAGCGATTATTGGCATTCACACTATCGAGGACAAAGTCGATGCGCTGAAAAATGCCCAATGTATTATCGTCGGGGGCGGCAATACCTTTGCTCTGTTGGCTGCCTGTCAGCGGGAAGGCTTGATGGCGCCGATAGGGACAGCGGTCCGCAGCGGCGCGACCTACATTGGCTGGAGCGCCGGGGCTAACCTGGCGTGTCCCACGATAATGACGACCAACGACATGCCCATCGAGTGCCCGGAAAACTTCGAGGGCCTGGGTCTCATCCCCTTCCAGATCAACCCCCACTACAGGACCGAATCCCGGGAAGGCCATGGCGGCGAAAGTCGTGATCAACGGCTCAAGGAGTTTGTGCGGCGGAATCCGTCACTGGGAGTCCTGGGTCTGCCCGAAGGCATGTATATTTCCGTTGCAGACGGGGAAAGTGCTCTGTGTGGCGATGGCAAGGCGATGTGGTTTAGCGATGGCCGGGAAGCGGAGGTGGTGATGCCGGGCAGGTTTACGCATTGTTCCTAAGCACCATTCGGGTATGAGGTAAAGAAAATATTCGGGAAAGCGTTTATATGAAACGAATACGGGAAACAACGTTGATCGCATTTGTGCTTTTCCACATGCTGGGATGCGCGCCTACGATTGACACATCAAAGGACCGTGTGCCTGAATGGGCTGTCGGGGGTTCTCTGCATGATGTGACGACGGACCAATGGGTGCTCGGAACGGAAGCGGACAAGCGGGCCACGGCGGGAGCGTTGCTGTATGAAGCGCTGTGGCGAGGTCATCTTCAGTCCAACGAAGAGCTTGTCGCTTTTGGAGAGAAGGCGGAACAGCTCGTACGAACTATGGACGGGATGGCGCAAGTCTTACCGCAGCTCATACAAACTGACCCCGCTTATGCCTACCTGACGATTCGTTCATTTGTCACCGATGGCATGAGAGATGAAGAGCAGTTCGGTGAAGTAATTGGTCCTGAATCTATGAAGAAGGACAAGGTGGATGCTGGCCCTGGTCGTCCGGGTACAGGGCTTGCGTCTTAGGCCGGGCACATCGTTTACAGTTTCCTGTTGCGGCTGAAGCCTCTGTCTTTAGATTTGTGCAGCACCCAGAACTCTGCTCCAAAAGGGGGAGGTGTTCACGGCGGGTAGGAGTGCGGACTTTCCAGTCCGCAATAAAGGCGACGTGATGCCAGCAAAGGCCATCGGTTCTTAGTCATGGGCTGCAGAGATGTCGGCTGACGCATCATGTACTTTGTGGCGGGCAAGAAAACCCGCCCTCTTACAGACAGTGACCCTCACCGCTTCGCCCTCACTCCTCCGCCGTTTACTCATCCCGTTCACGCTGCGCTTCGTAGTCGCGCTCTCGCATTCGCCAGCGAATTTCTTCCAACAACTGTCGATTCACCCCGATTAATTCGGCGAGAAACCCTGCGACAATCAGCACAAAACTGGCCGTAAACAAAATTGCTGCCCCGATAAGGGATTGAAGATGTCCGCCCCCAATGCCAGTGAAGTGAAAGTAGCTGTATCGGATGCTGGGAATGAGGGCAATGAAAAACAAAATCGCCCCAGGAATAACGAAGAAACGAAAAGGCCGGTAGATCATGAAAATACGGACGGTGGTAACGATCGATGCCCGAATATAGTAGGCCGGACTCTTGACCAGTCGGGAGGGCCGGAGATCACGATTGGTGCGAATCGGGACGGAAGTAATCGCCATGTTTTTGCGACCAGCCTGGATGACCGTTTCGAGAGTATAGGTGTAGTTGCCAAAAACATTGAGGCCCATGGCTACATCGCGGGTCATGGCGCGAAATCCGCTCGGTGCATCGGGGATGCTGGTGTTGCTCGCCATGCGCACCACCCAGGAGCCTACCCGCTGAAGTATCTTTTTCGCCGGGGAAAAATGCTTGATGTCGGCAATGGGTCGCTCGCCCACAACGAATTCTGCCGTGCCCGCCAGGATGGGTGCCACCAGGACTGGAATATCCGCCGCGTTGTATTGATTATCCGCATCGGTATTCACGATGACATCGGCCCCGGCCCGAATGCAGTGATTAAGGCCCGCCGTGAACGCCCGGGCCAGGCCCCGGTGGACGTTGATCCGAAGGATATGGTCCACCTTGTAATCCCGTGCAACCTGTGCGGTGCCATCGGTCGAGCCATCGTCAATAACGAGCCACTCCACCACATCAAAACCCGCCACCGCACGGGGAAGATCCTGCAAGGTAATGGGCAGGGTATCTTCTTCGTTGAAGCAGGGTATCTGGATAATCAGTTTTTTCATGGGGCAGCCAGGTTGAGAAAATAGGCAATCGTTGAACTAAAGTGGCGGGGCCACAACCAAGATCTATGGTCCTTATCAAGCACCGCCTGAAAATCTTCTTGTTTTTTGTGGCAGTTTTTCCAGATTGAGGCACTAAACGACTTCGCTATAGTATCGCACAGGCTATGGCGGCGCTGCTCAAACTGCGGACGTGCCGCACGATCCCGAGGTACGAGGGTTCGTGCGCTTGGAGCGTGATACGCCAGAGCACCCCACGCACGAACCCGTCAGGACTCGTTGATACTCGCCTTTTGGGGATCGTGCGGCACGATTGATCTTTCTTTGTTGGCCTTTTAAGCACCGGGCATTCAGTCCAACGGGATTTCTAAGTCTTACCCCCGTTGAACGATTAGGAAAACAGATTATAGCGCACAATACAATACACGGCCCAGAGGGCATCCTTCAGGCCAATTTTTTTGCCGTCTTCATAGGTACGGCCATAATAGGAAATGCCCACTTCATAAATACGAACCTTGCGCCGGGCAACCTTGGCCGTAAGCTCCGGCTCGACCCCAAAACCTCGTTCCTGGATATCGATGGATTGGATCAATTCCGTACGAAATACCTTGTAGCAGGTTTCCATATCCGAGAGGTTCAGGTTGGTGAGCATGTTGGACAGCAGCGTCAAGAGGTTGTTGGCCACGGAGTGCCAGAAGTAGAGCACGCGGTGGGAATCGCCGCCCATGAACCGCGAACCGTAGACCACATCGGCGTGGCCCGAGAGAATGGGCGCAATCAGGCGGTGGTACTCCTGGGGATCATATTCCAGGTCGGCATCCTGCACCAGCGTTATTTCCCCGGTGGCCTTTTGGAAGCCCGTTCGGAGCGCCGCGCCCTTGCCCTGATTGTGTTCATGAAAAACCAGCGTATCGATGCGGTCGCGGATCGCTTCCAGTCGCTCGCGGGTACCATCGGTAGAGCCATCGTCCACAACGATCAACTCCAGCGCAATGCCTTCGACGGCACGGATTCGATCCACAATGTCGGCGATGGTTTCGGCTTCGTTGTAGACCGGCACCACGACCGACACGCGGGTCTCTTTAGATGATTCGCTCACACGTTCCTCTTCCGCTGGGGCAATCTAAACGTTACTTCGGGTGAGTGTACCAGAGAGGCGCGTGTGGGTAGAAATGGAATGAACGCTATTCTGCTTCTAAGCGAGTTTCAATCTGGAAGAAACTCAATGCGCGCCACCCGACCGTCCTCGTAGGTGACGACGCCCCAGTCCGCACTGCGACTGCCCAGCGCGGTGTGCCGGTATATCACGCTGTCTTCAAGCGAAAGCGCTCCCGCTGCGGAGGTCTTGGTTGGAGTATTGATGTCTGAACCTACGGCCACCAAGGTCCCTGGTGTGTTGGACGCAACGGGCCAGCCCGAGCCTTTCACATAGTGTCCCATTATCTCCTCAACCTCGCTTTCGGTCATCCCCGGCTGGATGCGGGCCAATTCCTCTAAGAATACTTCCCGCTTCGTTGGCACTAGATAGAGCACCATCACTATTACAAGAAAGAATATGAGCGAAATATTCTTCACCCGCGAAGGCCACTTCAACATGAGCGGAGCAACCACTATTATCCACGCAACGCCATAGCCAACGTACGCGACGAGCGGTAAATAGGACGCAAATACTACGTCGAAAAAAAGCGCTATAACGAGAGCCAGTCCGAGGAAAACTAACAGGAGGCATGTAGAAATATTTTTGTGCATACTCATGAGGTGCTTGTCACGCGTGTGCGGGCTTCCTTGCTTCGCTTTGCTTTGGGTTTCAGCCGAATATCGACATCTACGTCAAGCCGGTTAAGAAAAAGCATCAGCCGTTCCACCGTGTAGCCTTTCGTAATGCCCCGAACTATGGCGGATACCTTGGCTTGATCCACGCCCATAATGGAAGCAGCGGCTTTCTGAGTAAGGCCCTTTTCCTGGATCGCACGGTATACCGCCAATGCAATATCGGACTTTATCTTAGCCAACTCAGGATTAGGAATGCCCAAGTCCTTAAAGGTGTTTCCAGAACTGATCGTCGCCGATGGTGTCTTTGTGTTGCCCATTGTGAGCACTCCTATCGTGTGGTGTCATTCCATGTACACATTCACTATGTGGCGTGCCGCGCGATCCCCAAAAGGCGAGTCTCAACGAGTCCTGACGGGTTCGTGCGCTGGTGTGAGCACGAGTCACTGCGGGTAAGAAAAACACGGTTGCACCGCTCACGTAAGGTGCTTTGGAGTATCATGGTGCTGATGCTCCAAGCGCACGAACCCTCGTACCTCGGGATCGCGCGGCACGTCCGACAGAATTGATGCTTGAGCAGCGCCAACATGGCCTGAGTATGCCCTATATGGCCTACTTCGTCAATGCCGAAAACCGCTACGCTTCCCGCAACGAATCAATGGCGGCAAGCAATTTCACCTCTTCAATTTTCCAGTGGTAGCGCTCCTCAACGGCTTTGCGCCCGTTGGCCCCCAGCCGTTGGGCCAGGTCCCGATCCTCCAGCAGGCGGATGATGGCGCGGGCGATGGCTTCGGGATCGGTGACTTCCACCAGGACACCACCATCGGCTTCATCGAGGATATGGGCCACCTCAATGGCGAAGTCAGGGGCCACGACGGGTTTGGCTTCCCGCATATAATCAAAGAGCTTGTGGGGCATGGCGAGGATGTGGTTCACACGCCCCGGCTGAAAGAGTATAAGCCCCACATCGGAAGCCGCAATGTAGGCAGGCACTTCTTCATAGGGCACGGTATCGATAAAGAGAAAGGTATCTCCCAGCCCCGCGTCTTTCACGGCGTGTTTATATTTTGCCAAATCTCCATAAACATAGTCGCCCAGAATGACACACCGGGCCTCTGGAACAGCGCGAACCACGCTCTTCATCGCATCGAGCAATTGCCACGCGCCACGAATGTCGCCAAAGACACCTTGGTGAAGCACGATGGGACCCGTGCCCAATTGCGCCTGGACTTCCGCCGGAATATCGGTGCAACGGGGCTGGAGGTGGTTGCTGTTAATAACGACCGTGCGCGGGGTCGGCAAGCCCTCCCATTCCGGGTCAAAGCTCTCCCGCGTAAGAATAATGTGGTCGGTGTAGCCCGCGAAACGGCGCATGAACCAGCGCGTTACCGCGACAACAGGCGGGCGCATCGGTTCGGGAAAATACTGGGCGAACTTGGTGGCCGCGTGTTCATGCATATCGAAAACAACGCGACCGCCCTGAAATAGCTTGATGAGCAACGCCGCCACCCAGGATTCCGGCTCGGGAGCCAGATATATATCGGCTTCTTCCTTGCGCCCCGCCTGAAAGAGATGCCATACCGCGTACAGCCGTTGGGGCAAAGAAATCGCGGCGGGAATATAGCGAAAGTAAATGCCGTCTCGCTTCTTGCCCGAGAATTTTCCCTCGGGGCATATGGAAACAACCAGATGCCCGGCCTCTGCGAGACTGCGCCCCACCTTGTGGTACATGCGCTTGTCGAAGGCCTCGTGGAAGACATTGAGGATGCATATTTTCACGGCAGGGTTTCCTACGCTGGTGCTTGGACGGTCTTGATCTTTCTGGAGAACAGTCAGCAACTACCCGCAGAGCAGGTAACTTGAAGAAGGCCCTTGAAGGGGGCCGGTTCGCCGATAAACAAATAAACTCCGCGTGCTCTTGATAGTCCACGAAGTGGACGACGGAACTTAGCCTGGGGTGAAGCGAGGTACGAGCGCAACCCCAGGTATCTGTGCTGCTGCACCTCGCTAACCCGCGTAGCGGGTGACGGAAAATGCCCCTCCTTCCGTTGACTCCTTCGCGGGCTTTTCAATTATTATCCCTTATTCCCAAGGTTCCTGTGCCCCGCCGGGGCACCGCCACAATCCCACGTGTTGATACATGTCGAAACCGCATTGGCAATGGCAGAGGCTTACGAATTAGTACTCCCTTGCGCAGAGGCCAGTGCTTCCAAGGCGATACGTGTGGCCCGCAGACCTTCGGCTGCCGTTACCCGCAATGTACCCTCGCCCTGAACGGCGCGGATAAAGTGCTCCAAACAGGCCCGTTGTCCTTTGTCTTCTTTTCCGGCGCGAATGGATTTGCCCGGCACGTTGTAAAACTGGAGTCCTCGAAAGTCATCGATGACGATAGAGCCGCCTCCGCCGTGAATCTCGATACGTTCTTTGCCCGCTTCGGGCGCACCCATTGTGCAATAGATAATCGTCGCCAGGGAGCCATCGGAAAAACGCAGGAGGGTTGTCAGATCGTTGGGTCTGGCGGCCTCGCCCAGGGCCTCCGCCGCAACCTGAACGGGATCGCTATCGAGGAGCCAACAGCAGAAATCGTAAAAATGCACCGCTTCGCCCAAGATGCGCCCGCCGCCTTCGTCGGGATCGAGCACCCAGTGATCGGGGGGCAACATACCCGCGTTGCACCGGTATATCACCTGCTTTGGTCCGGCCATTTTAGTCAACGCCGATTTCGCCGCCTGCGCATGGACTGAAAAAGTGCGGTTGTAGCCCACGCTGAGCAGGAGGTCCGTTTCTTCCACCTTCGCACAAATGGCTTCGCAGGCTGCCAGCGTGAGGGCCAGGGGCTTCTCCACAAAAACATGCTTGCCTGCCTCCAACGCCGCCAATACCTGTTCGCCATGAAGATGGTGGCGTGTGCAGATGACCACGGCATCCACAGCATCGTCCGCAAGAATAGCTGCATCGTCCGTTGTGCAATAACGGGCACCGAAACGGTCCCCCGCCTGTTTTGCCGATACGCCCGTCCGCGCAGCGACGGCTTCGAGATGGCATCCGGGAATCTTTCTGAGGTTGGGCAGATGGACGGCCTGGGCGAACGCTCCCGCACCCACCACGGCGAGCCCGATGCTCCCGGAGGGCGCGACATTGCTCTTGAGGGACAAGGTGGGTGTGGGTATATGTGGGGCTGTGTCATCGCCCTCCCCATAGCGAAGGAGGGCGGCGATGGTGTCGCTGCCGCTGTTGAGCACGGCTTCGTAGGCCGTAGCCGCTTCATCGATGCTGTGGACCACCGAGATGAGGGGCGTAACCTGCACCTTCTGCTCCGCCACCATGCGGAGGAACTCCGCCATATTGCGGCCTTCCGTCCAGCGAACGTAGCCAATGGGATAGTCCAATCCCTTTTCTTCGTAGCCGGGATGGTAGCGTCCCGGACCATAGGAGCAAGACAGGGCAAAATCGATTTCTTTACGGAAGAGTCCCTCCCGCTCCAGGTGCATGCCCACCGAACCGATGACCGAGACCCGGCCCTTTTGCCGGCACAGATCAATGGCCTGGTTCGCGATGGCGCTGTCCTTCGACGCGGCACAAACGATGACCGCATCCGCACCATAACCTCCCGTCCATTCGTGGACGATGCTATCCAGCGCATTGGGTTCGCAGACGGCTTCCGCACCAAGCTCCGCCGCGAGATCGCGCCGAGATTCGATGGGATCACAGCCGATAACGCGGCACCCCGCCGCCCGGACAATCTGGAGCGCCAGCAAGCCCACCAAGCCCAGGCCGAGAACGACCACCGTCTCGCCGAAGGTCGGTTGGGCGCGGCGAACCCCCTGCATGGCAATAGCGCCCAGCGCAACAAAAGCGCCCCCCTCAAAGCCCACCCCATCGGGCAAAGGCGTAAGGAGCTGATGGGGCACCGCGTTGTACTCCCCGTGGGAAGCATAGCCCACCCCCGCACAGGCAACCCGGTCACCCACTCGAAAACCCGGCACCTCCGCGCCACACGCCACAATCACCCCCGACGTGCTGTAGCCCGGCACCTGAAAGGCAAAGAGCTTGTTCTTAATGACATCAATGGTTCCTTTGGGACCCACGCTCGCCAGTTTCCGCTTCACCTTTTCGATGTTGAGCGGGTCGCTGGCCTTCTTGAGGGCATAGACGGTCGTCCCCCCTTTGGAAACAAAGCCGGATTCTGTGCCCGAGCTGATGAGGGAGTAGTACACCTGGACCAGGGCCATCCCTGCCGTCATCGCGGGAGCGGGGACGGTCTCCAGATGGACCTTCCCTCCCTTGACCAGCACTTGTTTCATGGACGAAATCCCTCATTCCCCGTCGTAGACCGTGAAGGGAACATGGTACTGTGCGGGGGATTGGCGATGCAAAGCGTGAACTTTTCGTAAGCGTTCACCCCTCGCAGTGTCTTGGCCCATAAAAGGCAACCGTCGGGTGCCACGGGTAGGCCTCTCAGGGCTTACCCGTGTCGTTCCCACCG
>JAJRPE010000188.1 GCA_024280935.1 Candidatus Hydrogenedentota bacterium | reverse complement strand
TACATCGGCACCATGCTCCAGCAGTGTTTGCGCGATCTCCAACTGCGTCGCACGAACCGCAATAAGCAGGGGGGTCCATCGACTCCGCTTGGAGTGTACGTTGACACTTCGCGGGTCCTGGGCCACAATCTCCTTTATCCGCGCAAGATCGCCCCGGGCCACGACTTCAAGAATATCCATGCAGGCTGCAAGCCGCTTCTCTCGTTTGCGCAGATAGGCCGCGAGTTCGGTGTGGCCCTGGCGCTCGGCCATCTCCGCAGGTTTTTCCTTGTTGGAAAACCGGGCACTGACATTGGCACCCGCATTTAGCAGACGCCGCGCAATGGGCTGATCCCCCCGCAGCACGGCAATGCGCAAGGCGCACATGCCATCGCGGGCTTCATGATGGACATCGGCACCCTGTTCGATGAGACGGCGCACCAACGCCTCATCTTCCTGCTTTACCGCCATCATGAGGGCATGAGGCCCGTCTTTTGGCCCCAGATTAACATCAACATTGTGGCTGAGCAGCAGGGTAACCACCTCCCCGTGTTTCTCACGGAGGGCAATCATGAGCGCTCCCCAACCACGGTTGTCTTGCTGGTTTACGTCCGCCCCGGCGTGGAGCAGCCCCGCAACAATTTCTATATGGCCATCCCGTGCTGCGATGAGCAGCGGTGTCTCATTGTGTATCGTCAGGGGATCAACGGGCACGCCCTGGGCCAACAGGAAAGCCGCCACCTCGGTCTGACCGTTCTGGGCTGCGGCGTAGAGGGGCGTCTCCCCTTGATCCGTGGCCAGACCCAAATCAGCCCCATGCTCGCGAAGAGCTTCTAAGGTATTAATTTCACCCTGGCCTGCCGCGTAAATGGCCGCTGTATACCCTTGATCATCAAAGGCATCGGGATCGGCACCGCGTTTCAGTTTCTGACGAATCAGCGTGTTGGACCCGTCACGCACCGCCTCTTGAAGCCCCTCGTGACCGGAACCATTCCGCAGCATGAAGATAACAAAACCCGCCATCAAAATAAGCAGCAGGCCACCGGCAATAGCATACATGCCGAAGGCCCCGCCTCCGTTGCGCTTGGAAACCCGGACCATGCCCGCCAAGTGCTTGGTCGCCAATAAGGCTGCTTTCGTAGCGCTGTGCCCTGGCGAGATCTTGTCCTGCTCCTGCTTTACCGCCCGTCGGCTGCTGGCAAAGAATTGGCTGTCCCAGGCACTTCCAAGGGCGACCCGAAGCTGTCGTTCTTCCTCCACCAGAAGCAGCAACAATACATTGTCCTGTTGGGCCGCCTTATCCCACAACAAACTTTGCTGCGTCGCTTCAAGCAAGAAGCCCGCATACGTATCAATTTGCATCCCCTGCCCGCCGTATTCCGCAAGGGAAGGCACCACAACGACACGCAAGGGAACACCAGAATCAGTAAAGCAACCCATGGCCGCCTCGCGAATAGCGTCGCGTTCAAGCGTCTCCAACAGACCTTTGGGGTCAACCACCCAGTCGCTCCCTTTAAGCCACGACATATCCTTGTCTTCTGCGACTGCGCCGCTTGCGCCCAATAAAAACGAAAGAAATACGGTGATGATTTGGACCAATTTTGTCACGCTTCCTGCTCCATAGTCCTTTTCAAACGTCCAGACACGCTTCTATGATCGCCGACAGTTCCTCGGGGTGTACCAGCTTCACCAAATTGCCATTCAACCCATCATGTATTTTCTCACAATAGCACAACCAACCGCCTCTTTGATGGCTCCAGCCCCCACAACTCAATTTATCAGCGCCAATCCGATCTCGTTGTTCAGGTAGTAGCCTTCTTCGGTAGGCCAGATGCGATCTTCGTCCTCTGCCAGCAAGCCCCGGGCAATCAGGACATCCAGTATCGAATCGAAATCGTCTTCCACCGCATTCCCGAAGCGCTCCTGATAATAGGCTTTCTTCATCCCGGCTTCCAGACGAAAATGCTGAATCAACGTCTCCAGGCGAGCGGCATCCCCGGCGATATGTTCAGATTCAACCTTCTCGCCCGGATTCCGAAGGTAGGCATCGGTCGTCACCGCGTTCCGTGCGCGCACGCCCTCTATATAGGAATAAGCGCCCGTGCCAAAACCCGCGTAGGACTCGTTGTGCCAGTAAATCAGGTTGTGACGAGACTGGTGGCCCGGCTTGGCATAGTTGGAGATTTCGTAATGGTCGTAGCCGCCCAGGATTTCATCGGCCTCCTTAAACATGCGCAGGGCCACGTCATCAGGGATAGCCTGGTCCGCACGCTTCCCGAAAGGCGTACCGACTTCGTAGGTGAGATTGTAGGCCGAAATGTGGGGGGGGGCGATGGCCTCGGCCTCCTTCAGCGTAGCCTCCCAAGCCTCAATGGGCGGTGCGCCAAAGATCAAGTCCAAACTCCAGGTGTCAAAGGTATTTCCCACCCACTCGCAGGCGCGGCGGGCGGCTCCGACATCGTGACGGCGACCCAGGTAGCGCAATACCCGCTCTTCAAAGCTCTGTACGCCCAAGCTGACCCGGTTTATGCCCAGAGCGCGCCAGACCTTCACTAATTCGGGCGAAAGGTCGTCAGGATTGGCCTCCAGCGTTATTTCGGCCCCATCCAGTGTAAATCGGGCGTGAAGGGCTTTCATGATTGCTTCCAGCCCCTTGGCCGTCAACAGGGATGGCGTGCCGCCGCCGAAAAAGACACTCTCGGCTACACGCGGTCCCTCGAAGGCGGTGATTTCGCGGCACAGGGCCTCCACAAAAGCCTCGGGCACGTTAGTCCGGCTGCGTTCCTTAACGAAGTCGCAGTAGGGGCATAAGGTCTTGCAGTAGGGAATGTGGAGGTAAATGCCGAGCATGGGTGTGATTTTATCAGACACGCCACCTTTATTGTTGACGTGGCACTTGACCAAATGACCTGTACCCTTAAACTCCCCCGCTTCGCTCCTCCGTGTAAGGGTGGCACCCACAGGTCGTTTTTCAGGGTCAAGGCAGCATGGGTTGTGAATGCTTAGCAAAAAAGAACTCACGCATACGCACGAAACCTCGTATCTCGGCATCGTGCGGCACATCCGACGGGCTTGATGTTTGAGCAACGATTCTCGACACCAAAGTGGCAGGCCAACAACCAGGACCGTCATCCCCGCGAACGCGGGGATCCAGTGCGGACTTGATGTGATTCTGCCGCGTTCTGGATTCCCACGTGCGTGGGAATGACGTGGGCTTATCTTGTTTTTTTACCGCAGTTTTCCCGGATTAAGGCACTACGCTTCGTCTGGGACCTTACCCAGAAGAAGTGGCACCTGCGGTGCAGTTGGTATCCAACGGCGCTGGAAAATGCAAACAAGGCCGCCAAACTCATATTTTTTTGTCGATAACAGGCCCTCAAGGGCCTAGAATTCGGCGCCATTTTCCAGGAAGTAGATCAAAGTCACCAAATCCTGGAGCGTCATGGTGTTCAGAAGTCCCTCGGGCATAATGGATTGGCTGGCCGATTCCCGTGCCACAATTTCGCTCTGGGCGATTTCCATGCGCTCACCATGGACGGTGATGATGGTAATCGATTCATCGTTCTCGCCCACCACCATCCCCGTGATGATACTGAAATCTTCCAACTCCAATTCCACGCCGGTATATTGATCCGACACCACCTTGGAGGGATACATAATCGCTTCCAGAATGTCCCGGCGGCGAAAACGGCTGGTAACCGTGGAAAGGTCGGGTCCGCCGCCCTTGCCCTTCGTCCCGAAGATGTGGCAATTGGCACACCGTGCCCGGAGGAATATCTTCTCGCCATCGGCCAGTTTCTGTTCCCGGTACGCCATGGGATCGTATTCGAGATAGTCGGCCAGTTCTTCAAAACTCATCTGGGCCAGGTCCGACTTGACCTCGCCTGCTTCACCCTCGATCTGAGTCAGCAAGGCTGTGGCGGCCTCCGCCCGGGCTTTCAGGGCCTGGGCCTTGCGCTTCTGAGCCACCACCCGCTCGGTTTCGGGCAGATGGGCCAAAAGGCTATTCCACATGTTGTTGATATACCCTTCCATGCTGGCAGCCCCGGCCATTTCCCGACCCTGGTCAAACCAGGCCACCGCCTGGTTGCGCGTTGCCTCGGTCCAGCCTGTGGAGATCGTCCTGAGGGCATACATGGTGTAAATCTGCTCTTCCTGGGACTTATCGGGTGTCAGGTAAGCCAAGAGCGCGTCGACAGCTCCCGGGGGTTGCAGATAGGCGATCACCGCCTGCAGCTCGCGGTTGACCCGCCAATCCTGGGCGGGGAACTGGGCCAACATCCGCGTACCCAGGGTAGCCTTGAACTGGGCAAGGCGATCACCGCTCGTCACATCCCGAATAAGCGCCATCTGCAGCACCCGAAGATAGTCCAGCAAAATAGCCTCGTCCATGTTCTGACGGCTGAGCGCTTCCAGTTCTTCGAATATCGCATCGGCATGGGAGGCCGCACGCTGGGTTTCTATGAGCGCTAAAACACCTTCCAAGACACCGTGAGGTCGGCGTTCGAATTCATCGTCGAGCATGTGCTCCGCCCACAGATCGCGATGAATCCGTTCCAAGGCAAGACGCGCAGCATAACGCACGATGCGTTCCTCACGATTCAGCAATAGATAGAGTCCTGAAATCAGACCCTCGTGCGTTTCGACGCGTGTGGATTCATTCAAGCCTGACCGCACAAGGGCTTCGCAGGCGCGGCGGACGACGGTCGCGTTCTTGTCGTAAAGGGCGTTGATCAAGGGTTCGCGATAGGTCTCCAGCGAGCCGCAGCCCATCAAAAACACCGAAGCGCCTTGAACCAGGGGATCGGCATCCCGTGCAAGCGTGATCAGCATCGCAGCATCCGGTTGGGGTCCGTAAACCTGGAGTGCCTCCAGCGCACGAATTCGTTCCGTGCCCGGCAGCGTGGCGTCTTGAGCCGCTTTCTGGAGAGCGGTGGCCCATTCGTCGCCCAAGGTTTCTTTGGCTTGGGCAATAGCGTGGCGACCCCACGCGGAACGGGGCATGGGCTGGGTCAGCACGCCCTTGATGGTCGTTGGTGCCGCCTGCGCCGCCGCGCCATCACCATAGGTCACACGGTAGAGTCCACCCTGGGTGCCCCGCCCGCCCAAGGTAAAATAAAGCGCCCCATCGGGACCCACATCCAGGTCGGTCACGTTCAACGGCTCACCCACGAGGAAATCGACGGTCTTGCCCCGATAGCTCCCCGCCGCCGCCTTCGGAAAAATCACCCGAATACGGCCCCGCGCCCAATCGCCCATGAAAAAAGCGCCCTTGTATTGGGCGGGAAAGGCATCGTGCTCGTAAAAGCATACGCCGACCGGTGAACCCCGTCCCACACGGTCAACACCCGGTGGCGTGTCCAGATAGTAACCAGGCTTTTTGGAAGAACCCGTGCGCCAGCCATAGTCGCCGCCAGGAATAGCGTGGATCACGCGAATAGGCCGATACCAAGGCAAGCCGTAGTCCCACTCCATGTCGGAATCGAAGGTAAAGAGTTCCCCCGTCTGGTCCATGCTCATGTCGTAGGCATTGCGAAACCCAGCCACTACCTGGTGCCAGTCCTTGAACTCGGGGTCGACCCGGAGGATTGTCCCACCCGGTGCCTTGATGTGGTTCGCATGACCCCGCGGGTCCACATAACGATCCAGAAAAAAGTCTTCCCGGAGATCGCGGCTCGGTGAAAGAGGGTTCATATCCACCATGGGATGGGCGTGATTCCCGTATTGAATATAGACATAGCCGTCGGGGCCGCGCAACACCGCATGGGGACCGTGCTCCCCCATCCCCCCGTCGGATCGCATAATGAGTTTGACTTGGTCCGCCTCGTCATCGCCATCTTCGTCAGTAAGGCGATAGAGTCCCGGACCTTTCGCGCCGTTGCCCTGGACGAGCAGATCGCCGGGGGCCAGATAGTGGAGCGCCATGATGCGCGTGACCTGCTCGCAAAAACTCTTCTGGGCCTCGTAGACCCCATCCCCGTTCTCGTCGAGCAGAATGCGAACACCACCATCCTCGGCACCCATGACGGGGCGCCCAAGGTGATCGAAGGTCATGTTGATTACCGAGCCGATTAGCGCGTCGCTGGCGACTTCCTCAACGGTGAAGCCGTCGGGAAGGCGAAACCGTTCCCCCAGGAAGGCCAGCTTCTCTTCCCGGGCCTCAAAATCAGGGATTAACTCTCCTGCTTTCAGCGTAGTTTTTTTTTACCCAGCTCCTTGATGGAAATGTCCTTGAAACGTGCTTCCATTTCAGGACCGGCATGGAGCTGGAGGGCGATAATGCCCGCCTTGGCACCTTCGGGATCGACGAAATCAAGGGTGGTATAGCCGTTGAGTACAATCTTTACCCGGTCCCCTTTACAGGTGATTTCGTAGTCGTTCCATTCGCCCAGGGGCTTGGCAGCAGCAAAGACCGCCGCCCGCTCGTCTTCGGTGTAGGCTTTCCAATAGGGAAGAATGCCCCGCTTCTGCTCCTCGTAGAGCATTCCCGAATAGGTCTTCTCTGCCAAATCGGCCTGATAGCCCCCTACCGCGAAGTCCTCAAGTTGTTCACTGCGAAATTGGATGCCACTGTTGTGATTAATAAGTTTCGCCTTCACGCGCAGCACGAAATCGCTGTAGGACTTCTTCGTGGAAAGAAAGGTGTTGTGCTCCAGCTTCACGCCCTTGGTGGAACCCACAAGTTCGCCATTCTCCACGGTCCAGCGTCCCGGCGCACCCGTCCAGCCCGTGAGGTCCTTGCCATTGAACAATGGGGTGAAACCATCTTCGGCCATGGCGGACATTCCCATAACCAAAACGACCGCCACAAGCGAGCATTGCAAAAGTATCGTGCGTACTGAATTCATACCATCCTCCAGAAACTGGCTTGGATTGTTCAAGGTGAGACTGGAGTCCATTCGGACCGTAGCCACGTCTAATACATCGTGAAAGGGTATCCCATGGCGGCGGGTCCTGTCCAGCCCGCTACGAAGATAGAGGAGGGTTCCTGAAAGGGGTCGATATCGTCGGTAAACAAAAGGAAGTGTTAAGAGTGCCACTCTCGTATACCACCGCCTGTTCAAGTGACAACACAGTAACGCAAGCGGTGCCGAGGCACCGAGACACCTTTGTGCGCCAGGGGTCCCCTGCACTGGGAATCACCTTGAATCTGCAAAAGTGCGCTGACGTAGCTTAGGCTTCCAGCCTGAGAAAAAGCCCCCGCTGAGTGCCCGATGGCACGAAGGGGTTGGAGGAGCCGCTGATCGTCGGTACAGGTGGGTGGGCATCTTTCTTCGTAAGCGTCACGGGCCTGTGAACTCGTTGTCTGCC
>JAJRPE010000187.1 GCA_024280935.1 Candidatus Hydrogenedentota bacterium | reverse complement strand
TTGACTTCGCGACTTTCCCTCCCCACGCCGGAATTTCCGCAAGACGAGCTTCAGACCTATATGCATGCTTTACTTGGCGGACTTGATGCCCATGGTGTGCGAGCGATGCCGGTGGCGATCCCCGCACCCATGGGGCCGCGAGTCACTTGGGACCGTATTCGGCAGGACTATGCGCGGTTTGCCCGCGCCGATGATCGCGTTATGCGCATTTTGGCTGCGCCCGCCCATCCCCATTTCGAGCGCTATACCGACATTTGGGCTTTGCCCGAAACGACATCGCCTGGGCTACTAAAGCTGCTTGCCTCGGGGCGCTCCCTGCAACGCTATGATCAGGGCGCGGTTTCCATGTGCGTGGGGAGCGAAGGAACCCCCGATGTGACCGGGACCTATCAGACCTTGGCCTCCGAGGCGGTCGATGGCAGTGAGGCCACGGCATGGATTCCCGCCGCCTCGGGAATAGATCAGAAAGCATGGATGGAAGTATTGTTTCGCGACCTTTATCGAATTGAAAGTCTCACGATCTTGAGCGGTGTCGCCAATTCCATGGAGCCGCCTACCGTGGAGACGGCCTACCGGGTGGGAGAATTCACCAAGGCCACGGTGAAATGGAAACCCGCAACGCAGAACAGTGAATCGAATCTTTCGTTCACGGTTGGCACTTTTCGCTATCCCCGTGAATGTCGTGCGGTGCGGCTGCAATTTGCATCTTCGCACGATTTGGATCGTGCCGGAATCGCCGAAGTGCTCTTCAACAATGATGCCCTTGTGACGGTGGATACGCCGGTGGACCCGGTGATTTCCTGGCTTGACGCGACTGCGCCCAACTACCCCGCGTGGAATCTCGGAACGAAAGAAAATGAAGCGGCCAGGGCACTCCCCTGGCGTTGTTGGGCCTTGGGTTTTCGGGGGATTCTTGCGCCAACGCTGAACCGCGCCGCGCCACAGCACGCTGCCTTGGTCGGGGTGGGCGCGGACGGACTATTACCGACCCGCCGACTCTTTGCGTTGCGCGACGGGCTGGAGGATTTTGAATACCTTCGGATGTACTGGGAACGGGTTGCAAGGAAGAAGTTAAAGCCAACAGCCGATTTTTTTCCAGGGCGAGGCATGGAGGCATTCGACAGATCGGAAGCGGGAGGCCAAGAGCGGCGGCACATTCGGGACAAGATAGGCAGGCTGCTCTCGGGCGAGACGTTTGTGCGGAAAAACTTTGGCCCGTGATCGAGGCAAAAAAAGGGACTGACACAAGCGGAGCGAGGTCGAAAACGCGCCGCAAGAGGGTACGAGCGCAGACGGGTCTGTCCCTTTTCTTGCGTAGGGCTTGTGCAAGTTTTCCGATACCCATGGTTAATTCATAAGCCAAAGTGAGCTCAGACTTCCTGTTCCCGGCGGAATCTGAATTGGCGCTTTTTGCCCATTCCGACATGATTTCACCATCACACCTTTCGGTGTGACAATACAGCCGAGACGGCTGTTCCACCCTATCCCTTGTTGATTTAAGCATGATTCGCAGAAGCGAGGGTGGCACGGGCGTCTCGCCTGTGATGGTCACGTAGTGACCAGAAAACCTGTTCCCCATCAATAAAAGTGCCAAACCAAATCCCGATAAATTACCCAAAAACCCTGTCGGGCTCAGGAAGTCTGGAGCTTCGCCCATACCCCAATATTCACCACGAGGTCCGTCAGAGGACCGTCAAGGGTGCCACCCTCACGCGGAGGAGCGAAGCGGGGGAGCTTGCGGGTGCAATACACCAAGACCTGACGCGATGTTCAGGGAGAGACCGCACGCGTGTAAGGACTCAAGCTGTGGAGCACGACAGCCCCCGCGAACCTGCACCCGGAGATTCTTTTTTTCGGCTGAAGGTGCTCGAGTCGTGAACGCTTACGTAAATCACACCCGATGCCGGGAGGCTATGCCACGTTGGTGAATCGCGCCAGGATTTCTCGAACATCATGGTGCCCATGGGTCTTGGGAAACTGTTCCGTGAATCCAGATCGCTCAAAGCGATGGGGTTCTACCGCCTCGTCACTCAGGAGCAACAGGGGCAATGCGCGGGGCACATCGGGGGCGCCTCGGAGGATTTCAGCGACTTCGAATCCGTCGTAAACGGGGAGTGCGCTGCTCAGAAAAACGACGGCAGGCCGCTGTGACAAGGCCTGCTCAACGGCCTCTTTTCCATCCGATGCCCACAAGACATCGTGGCCCTCCCCCTCAATTTCCGCCGAAAGAGTGGTGAATTCTGTACTGTCCATCGTCGCGATCAATATCATCGCCATACTTGGTACTCCAATATCACGTTTACGGGCATCGCCGATACGGCTCCCCCGCAGACTGAGACTATTGTATGGGGAAGGTTGGCGTAAAACAAGTGATCGGGTAGTCAGTGTCGGGTAGTCAGTGTCGGGTAGTCAGTGTCGGATAGTCAGTGTCGGATAGCGAGAATTGGACCGAAAGGCCGACGACACTATTCCAATCTTTTCTATGGGTTGCGCGGGATGGGCGCAACCCTTAAAGTAGAGGGTGTGGAACGTAGTTGACCGGATTCAGATGTTTTGTGGGAGGCCCCATGCTCGAGTTGCCATTGGCAATATCCATTCTAACAGCCCTTGTTGCCGGTGTGCTGGGCGTGAGGCATGGTCGGACGCTGTTTTTGCGCGGCTTTCGACTCGCCGGCTCGGTGCGTGTTCGGGATTGCGCCCTCATCCCCACTTGTATGCTCCTCTTCCTCGTGGCCCATGTTACGACATCCACCGTGACCGGGAATCCCCGGATAGCATGGATGTTGCCCGTATTCGTGGAGTATTACCTGATTCCCGCCCTGTGGATCTTGAAGATTCTCTTTGCCACCTTCGCCATGGCCGCGATCGTGACCGTCGGATTTCTGGAGCGGCATCCCATCCGCATACCGCTTATTGTGTTCAGCGTGATCGTTATCGTGGTCATTGACGGCCTCATACGGGCATCGGTGCAGCCCAACCTTGGCGATATCAGCGATATGGAGAGGGACGGTGTCGTGCTCCAGTCAAATCCCTCCACCTGTGCTGCGGCCACGGCGGCCAATATCGCACGCAAGTATGGAATCGACATGAACGAAGCCGATATGATCACGCTCATGAACACAACTTGGGCGGGTACAAGTCCGGCCCAATTGGTTCATGGATTTCGAAGCTTGGGCCTGAAAGCGCGAAAAGTATTCCATTCCGATCGCGATCTGAGTAAGGTCCATGCGCCCGCCGTGCTATTTGTGGAAGTCGGCGGCGAGCCTGACGCGCACGCGGTGGCGTTTATGGGGCGCGTGGGTGACGAGTTCGAGATTTGTGATCCCAACGGTGGGCGGCGAAATGTGTCCGGCGAAACTATAGGGGAGCGTTGGCATGGCCGGGCCATCGAGGTTTCGCGAAAATGACGTTGGCTTCTCTTGTTTTTGAAGGCCCTCAAAAGAAATACGTCGGGTGCCACGGTTAGGCCTGTCAGGGCTTTACCCGTGTAGTAGCTGCCGACAAAGAAGGGACTATCCAGTTTCATGAGACCTCGGGTTTTACACGGGTAAACCCTTCGGGCCTACCCGTGGCACCCGCAGGTTGTGTTCTAGGCAGCAGACAGCTGGTTGTGGAATGAACCCCTGTCTTTTTTGGCATTCACGTCCCTTATCTCTTTGGAGAACAGTTCCCTATGTTGAGGCAGATCGGTGTCGGATGCTATGATCCAGCCCTTCCCGGATGCACTTCGCTACGCCGTTGGTTGCGCATTTCTTGCCAGGTGCTGCACGGACATCAACAAGGATTATTCGTTTGAAAACCATTACCGTTCAGGTCCGCGACGACCATCTGGAGACCCTGGCGAAGACCAAGCCCATGACGGCTATTGCGGAGTTGATCTGGAACGCCCTGGATGCGGAAGCGAAGGAAGTGAAAGTCCTTTTCGAGCAGAATGAGTTGGAAGGGCTTGAAGCGATTCACATCGTGGACGACGGGAACGGACTTCACTACGACGACGGCGTGATGGTTTTTCAGAGTCTGGGCGGTTCCTGGAAACGCCCCAATGGCCGGACCCACGCGTTGCACCGCGAACTTCACGGAAAGTACGGAAAAGGACGCTTCCGGGCCTTTACCCTGGGTTCCCATGCCTCGTGGAACACCGTCTATGAAGAAGCGGGGGACCGTTACGCGTTCAGTATTTCTGGAGCCGCCGACCAGTTGGGGCAGTTTATGGTTAGCAACGCCAAAGGCGCGGCCGACGCAAAAACTGGAATGACCGTTTCCATCCTCAATCCGCCCTTGAACTGCGGTGTTTTGCTGGGGGTAAAAGCGCTTCAGGAAATTACCGATATTTTTGCGCTCTATCTGCGGCAGTATCCGGGGGTCCGAATCGTCTACAACGATGTGGTCCTTGATCCGGCCAATGCGGAGCACGGTTTTGCCCGGTACCCGCTGGACGAGATGATCATGGAGAACGGCGAGCGGGTGACGGCGGAGTTGGAGGTGGTGGAATGGAATCTGCCAGGCAAGCGCGGGGTCTATCTTTGCGATGAGCACGGATTCACGCGCCACAACGCGCTGCCGCGCCTTCATTTTCGCGGCTTCAGCTACAGCGCCTACCTGAAATCTTCCCATATAACCGTCCTTGACCGGGAGGGCCTTCTCCAAGCCGGAGAGTTGTGCTCCGATGTTCGGCAGATACTTGATCAGGTGCGGGCCAAGTTGCGCGAGCACTTTACGCTACAGGAAGCGAAGCGCGCTGGAGACACCCTGGCGCAGTGGCGGGCCGATGCGATCTACCCATATGCGGGGAATACGACGGACGACGGGGAAATCAATGAACGACGTATCTTTGATATCTACGCCACTCACCTTCATCAGATATTTCCAGAATTTGCAACCGCGAGTCTGCGCAGTAAACGACTCACCCTTTCCCTTCTCAAGGAGCTGGTCGCCTCGGAACCCACCCGGGTGGCCCGCGTTCTGGATCAGGTTTTGGATTTTCCAGAGGAAAAAGAAGAAGCGGTGCTAGAGCTCTTGCAGCGACAATCCGGGTAGCTTGCGCCCAGCCCGAAAAACAGGAGGTCGGACATTCCTGTCCGACACAAGCCGCTCGGCGCGTCATGGAACGCACGTGGGGCTGTGAGTCCACCCAAAACACACGAAGCCTCGTGCCTCGGGATCGCGCGGTGGTGAGTTTCCCGCCGACGAGAAAGCTACCGTGTCGCAGGCTTCCCGTCCTGGCGTAACAAGGCACCCAAACGCGTTTCCGCACGGGGTGGGACCACTGCTGCAATGGGGAAACTCCTCTTTTCCGACGACACTACCGAGTCCATCATACCCCAAGAGCGAAGATCTTGAAGTCGCTAATTTTGGTTCGTCAGGTGATTTAAGTATCAAGTGATTTAGGTGTCAGGTAATTTAGGTGTCAGGTAATTTAGGTTGCTAATTTTGAGGATATGGGCGATAATATAGGGGATATTGTGGATGTTTTTATCCATAAGCTAGGGCGGGTATTGTGGATAGTTTTATCCATAATTTGATGCCCGTTGGGATGGGCGCTTGGGGAGCATGCCGCATCGGTGTATGTTCGATTGCCTGGAGCGAGGGATTAACACAATTATTTTTTCCAGACCTGAAAAACAAAACTGAACGACAATTGGGGTGCAAAAAGAACAAACACCGGGCTATGTGGAAGAACCGGAAAACAGTAGCGTAACAGGAGACAAAAGATGAGATACCATCCGTTATTTATGTGCGTCTTGCTTGCAGCCGTTACATTCAGCTCCCTCGCGGTGGCGGCACCGGGAACGATTCCGATTCGAGGCCAACTGCTGGATGCGGACGGGTTCGCGCTCACGGGCGGGCGCGAGTACGCCGTTCAGTTCTACGATGCCGAAACCGATGGTGCGCCCCTGGGGGCGGAGATAGGGGGGGCGACAACCTTGACTCCCGAGGGCCTGTTTGTCCTTTCCGTGACGCCACCGTCGGAGATCCTGTCGGCCAGTAGCGTCTGGTATGCCATTGCCGTGGACTGCGACGCCGTCCCCAATGGCATCGATGCCAACGACTGGTTCGCCGACCGGGTACAGGTAGAGAGCGTTCCCTTCGCCCTCCAGGCGGGCGAAGCGATGCATGTGGATGCCGCAGCCATCGCCGATGGCTCCGTCAGCGACACGGAATTTCAGGCTCTCGACGGTGTTTCAGGGGCACTCCAAACCCAACTTGACGCCAAGTTGGAGACGGCGGACATCGACGCGAATACGACGGCGATTACAGCGAACACGACGAACGTTGCTACGAATGCCGCCGCGATTTCGGCCAATGATTCGGATATAGCGACGAATGCCGCAGCAAGCGCCGCGAACACGACGAACATCGCCACGAATACCGCTGCGACCAGCACGAACACTGCGGGCGTGGCCGCAAATGCTGGTGACATCGTGATTGCTGCGGCTGCGGCCACGGCAAACGCTTCCGCCATCGCCACGAACGCTTCAGAAATTGCGACGAATACCGCAAACATCACGGCGAACGACACGGATATCGCCACGAATGTCACGGTCATCGCGACAAAAGCCGGAACGGCTGATGTCTTGCCGCGCGTAGGCGAGGCCCATGTGCTGGTCACAGTGACGAGTAGCGCGACGACGAACGGCGCGAACCTCTTGGCCGCCTATACCCAGGCGAAGGCGCTGACACCCCACGGCGCGGCGCTCAGTGCGACCAACCGTGCTGTCGTGATCGTGCCTCCGGGCAACTACGATTTGGGCACAAGCCAGCTTACGCTGGACACAGAGTTCGTGGACCTCGTTGGCCTGACCACAGCCCGTGATACCCAGTATATCGTTGGCACCTCCGATGGCCCCTGGACCGGGGTCTTGGGCCAAACGGCGGATGATGTCCGCATCGAGAACCTGTTGGTCGAGTGTACCCTCGATAGCGGCGGCTTCTACTTCGGACTCAGCCAGGAAGCCGCCTATTACCCCGACACCAACAAACCAAACACACGTGTAACCAATTGCGAATTCAAGGCAAACGGTGTCGACGCCGTGTCGATGCGGATCTACGTTGAGTATTCCGGCACTTTCACCAATTGCACCGCCGGTCCCTATTCCTTTGGTTTCCGGGAGGTGACCAGTGGCACCTTTACCGATTGTGTTGCGGGCGATTATTCCTTTGGAGGCCAGACGACGGCCAGCGGCACCTTCACCCGCTGCACCGGAGGCGATTTTCTCTTCGGTACCACGGAGGCGAGCGGCACGTTCATCGACTGTGTTGCCGGCGAGCGCTCCTACGCCTACCAGGGTGATGCCAGCGGTACCTTCATCGACTGTGTCGGCGAACAACGGGCCTTTGGCGGCTTCTACGGAACGGCCAGCGGCACCTTCATCCGATGCCGTGGCGGTGGCTCTAGCTTCGGTGAGCAAGGCACGGCCAGCGGTACCTTCATCGACTGTATTGGCGGTGTCAATAGCTTCGGTTATCGGGGGATCGTGAGTGGCACCTTTACGAGGTGTACGGCGGAAGCTTCTAGCTTTGGAGCCGGGACCGATGGGGATGCAACCGGCGGAAAGTTCTATTTCTGCGATGGTGGCGCTTCCAGCTTCACGACCACGGGAAGTCCCACGGTGGTCCATTGCGTGAAAGGCGGCGTGGCCTATCCGTAGGCAAACCTACCCCGTTGCCGCTGGGCTGCGATCCCGGTGATAGCGAAGTGAAGTATATAAAGCGAGGTACCAGCAATTACGTGTTGCTGAATTCAGCAAAGAGGAAAATCAATGAGACATCATCTACCAATTGCGTTCACCCTGCTTGCGGCGTTCGCATTCAGCACTGTGGCGTCCGCCGCCCCGGGGACGATCCCGATTCGGGGCCAACTACTGGATGCGGACGGATTTGCGTTGACCGGCGTGCGCGACTTTGCCGTGCAGTTCTACGATGCCGAGACGGAGGGAACGGCGTTGGGCGGGGAATTGACAGGGACAACGACCTTGTCTGCCGAGGGTGTGTTTTCCCTCTCCGTAACGCCACCAGCAGAGGTCCTCTCGGGCAGTGGCGTGTGGTATGCCATTGCCGTAGACAGCGACGCCGTGCCCAACGGTGTGGATGTCGACGACTGGTTCGCGGATCGGGTGAAGGTCGAGAGCGTGCCCTTTGCCCTCCAGGCGGGCGAAGCGATGCATGTGGAGGCCGCAGCCATCGCCGATGGCTCCGTCAGCGACACGGAATTTCAGGCCTTGGACGGTGTCTCCGGGTCGCTCCAAACCCAGCTTGACGCCAAGCTGGAGGCGGCGGACATCGACGCCAATACGACGGCGACGACAGCGAACACGACGGGCATCGCGACGAATGCCGCAGCGATTGCTGCAAATGATGCGGATATCGCCACGAACACAACGGCGATTGGGACCAAGGCGGATGGGGCGGGCGTGGACGCGTCGCAGGCGACCCAGGATACCGCGATTGCGACGAATGCCGCCGCCATCGGAACCAATACCACGGCCATCGCGACCAAGGCAGATACGTCCAGTGTGGATACTTCCCAGGCAACGCAAGATGCCAGCATCGCCACGAACACCTCGAATATTGTCATCCTTGATAATGAGACTTCGGCCAACGGTAAGGACATCGCAGACAACACCACCGCCATCGCGACAAAAGCGGCCACCGCCGACGTGCTTCCTCGGGTGGGCGAGGCCCATGTATTGGTCACGGTGACGAGCAGCGCGACGACGAACGGCACGAACCTTCTGGCCGCCTACGCGCAAGCCAAGGCGCTGACACCCCATGGCGAGGCGCTCGACTGGAGTAATCGCGCTGTGGTGATCGTGCCTCCGGGAAAGTATGATATGGGCGCGAATCAATTGACACTGGATACGAACTTTGTAGACCTCATTGGCCTGACCACGGCCCGCGACACGCAGTACATCTACGGAACCTCCAATGGCCCCGGCACCGGGGTATTGAGACAGACCGCCGGTGACATCCGCATTGAGAATCTGCTTATCCAGTGTAACCCTTCCAGCGGCAGTCTCGCTTTTGATGCCACCGATCCCGCCGCTTATTTTCCCGACAGCAATAAGCCCGACACCCAAATTCGTAATTGCGAATTCAGAGCCAATGAGTCAAGAGCGGTGTCGATGCGGCTTGGTATTGTCTATTCTGGAACGTTCACTAATTGCACTGGTGGCGTGCTTTCTTTTGGCGGCATAGGCACGGCGAGCGGCACCTTCACCGACTGCACTGGTGGCGGTAACTCTTTTGGCAGTGCCGGGGGGGGCGCAAGCGGCACCTTCGCCAATTGCATCGGTGGCAAGGGTTCCTTCGGCGGCGCTTTCGGCGGCACGGTCAGCGGCACGGCCAGCGGCACTTTCACCAACTGCACTGGTGGTGACTATGCCTTCGGTGGCGCGGGAGGCGGCGCGCCCAGTGGCACGGCGAGCGGCATCTTCACCAACTGCACCGGTGGCAGCTACGCCTTCGGTGGCGGGGATGGCGGTGCGGATGGCGGCGTGCTCAGCGGCACCTTCAATAACTGCACTGGCGGCACTCGGGCTTTCGGCGGTTCCTTAGGCGGCATCGACGGAGACGCCACAGGCGGCGCGTTCTATTTCTGCAGCGGTGGTTCAAGCAGCTTCACGACTACGGGCAGTCCCACGGTGCTTTATTGCGTGAAAAATGGCGTGGCCTATCCGTAAGATCAAAACAATACGTATTGAAGTCAGGCGGGAAAGCGCCTTACCTATAAGGAATAGAGACATGATGAATTATCGATTGGCACCTTGTTTGCTGTTTCTGCTCGGTGTCCTGTCCATGACGGCGGGCGCGACCACAAACGGAAGTGGCGCTGGATTGTTTTTGTCCAACGCGGACATCTGGTCCGCGACGACAGGCACGAACGGCCATAGCGCACAATTGACCAGCATGGGGGTCAGCACCACCAGCGGCGACCTCCTGAATGCCCAGGACGCACTATTGACCCTGAATGTACTGAGTTTGGCCACCGCAGTGCCTGGTGAGGGAGAAGGCGAGGGCGAAGGCGAAGGTGAAGGTGAAGGTGAAGGTGAAGGTGAAGGTGAAGGTGAAGGCGAAGGAGAAGGAGAAGGAGAAGGAGAAGGCGAGGGAGAAGGCGAGGGAGAAGGCGAGGGAGAAGGCGAGGGAGAAGGCGAGGGAGAAGGCGAGGGAGA
>JAJRPE010000186.1 GCA_024280935.1 Candidatus Hydrogenedentota bacterium | reverse complement strand
CGCCGGGAACTGCTGGATGACGGCTTGTCGAATCCGGAAACCATGGGTTTCGCGCCGGGAGAGACGCTCCTGCTTCGCTCCGAGGACTACGGTAAGACCTGGACCGATCCCGAGGTGCTCACGCCGCCCTTGGTGGGGCCGGAGTTTGAGTTGTGTTGTCCCATCACCGTCCTGCCCGACGGACGTTGGATTTGGCCCACATCGACCTGGTTCGACTGGGCCGGGAATTGCCCGAGCGGCCTCCGCATGATCGCGTGGATTTCGGAGGACGAAGGCAAGACCTGGCCGACCTACATGGACGTGATGCACGAGGACGGCAACGGGGCCTTCTTCTGGGAATCGAAGATTGTGGCCCTCAACGACGGGCGCTTGCTGGCGGTGGCCTGGGCCTATGACAACGAGAAAAAAGCAGACCGCGAAAACCAATACACCCTAAGCAGCGACAGCGGAAAAACGTGGACACCGCTTGCTTCAACGGGCCTCCAAGGCCAAACCCTGACGCCTATCCTCCTCGAAGATGGCCGCATCTTGAGTGTCTATCGCCGCATGGACCAACCGGGATTGTGGGCGAATCTGAGCCACCTCGAAGGCGATACGTGGGTCAACAGCGGTGCTACACCCATCTGGGGCCAGCAAGCGGCCAAACTCACCGGCGAAACAGACAACATGTCCGACAATTTCGCCGTGCTTCGCTTCGGGGCGCCCACCCTTACGCGGCGGGATGACGGCACGATCTACGGAGCCTTCTGGGGCTACGAAGATTGCGTGTCGGTGTTGCGTTGGTTTACGATGTTGGTTCCGTAAAAGAATGTAGGATGGCCGTCCCGGCTGTCTTTCTCACAGGCCAATGGCCTGAGACAGGCGAGACGCCTATCCTACATTTTGTTGTAGGTTTCCTCTGTTAGCGAACGGGGAGCACCACAGGGGAAAGTAGGACGACCGTCTCGGTTGTCTATTTTACGGGCCAATGGCCTGAGACAGGCGGGATGCCTATCCTACATTCTGTTGGAGGTTCCCTCTGTTAGCGAACGAGGGGTACCGCAGGGGAAAGTAGGACAGCCGTCTCGGCTGTCGTGACAGATGAAACATCTGTCTTACATTTTATCGTTCCCATGCAGAGCGTGGGAGAGTAAAAATAATAAGGACAATATCGATGCACCTGGTATCCAAAACAACCCGTATCGTTGCCCTGATCACATCACTCATCATCGTGGTGGCCGTAGCCACCGCCGATGCCCAGGAAATATCCCTGACCAAGATCCACGACGACGGCACCTACAATGCCTTCACCGACCTCGCAAAGTTTCAGGGGCAATACTACTGTGTCTTTCGCAGCGCCATCTCCCACGGCGGGGCGAGTCATGGGGTGATGGGCGCTATCGTGGTGATTCGCTCGACGGACACCAAGACCTGGGAGGAAGTCGCCCGTTTCACCGAGGTGGACGTGGATCTGCGTGATCCCAAGCTGCTGGTGACGCCCAAGGATATCCGTGTTTATGCCGTGGACTGTCGGCAGCGTCCCAAGGGCGCGATTCAATACGCGAATTGCGCGTGGTCCAGCACCGACGGTGCGACCTGGAGCGATGCCACCCTCATGGCACCGGGCTATATATTCTGGCGTCCCAAGATGAACGACGGGAAGTTTTACGTCCCCGCCTACGTCCGTCGTCCGGGCTATTGCGGGGTAGATATCCTTGTTTCTGATGACGGATACGACTGGCATATGCTGTCGACGCCCATTCCACCGGCCAAGGTGCAGGGGGAGACCCTGTGGGCCAATGAAACGGAAATTCTGTTTTTGGAAAACGGCAAGGCCCTGCTCTTCGCACGCAGGAACTACACGGGCACGCCCAACCCGGAACTGGCGAAGTTCGGCGGCTTCCGTGCCGGTATTGTGCTTCAGTCCGACGCGGCGACCCTGACCCAGTGGGATGTCCTCGACGAAAGCCTGTATTTTCATTGTCCCGCCGCTGTGGAACACGACGGGCGCATCTTTCTAACAGGCCGGGACCGACTGAAGAAGGCCGACGGGCGCTATACCGAAACCGGTCGCCTCTGGGAGTTTGTGGTGGGAAAAGGTTTCACAGAGCTGGTCCACTTTAAGACCCACGGCGACTCGTCCTACATGGGCATCGTGGCGGAAGGCGACGAAGTGCTGGTCAGTTACTACTCCACCCACGAAGGCGTGACTGCGTACTTCGAGAAGCCCGGCAAGGCTGATGTGTATTTGTCGCGGGTAAAGGTGAGCACGGAGTAGGGGGCAGTGTGGCACAGGCGTCTCGCCTGTGTGAAAACCACAGGCAAGACACCGCTGTAAAAAACAAAATAAGCCCACGTCATTCCCACGCACGTGGGAATCCAGAACGCGGCAGGAGCACATTGTAACACCACTGGATCCCCGCGTGCGCGAGGATGACGTAGGGCCTGATACCTGGTGGGGCGGGCATAAACTGGATCCCCGCGTGTGCGAGGATGACGGTTTTGGGTTGTGGGCAAAGTTCACCTTGGTTCATGAATCAGGATTCTGCCACCCTGAACAGCGAATCCATGTGACTTCTCGTGTGTTTGCTTGAGCAACGCGCCCTTTGTGTCGGACAGGAATGTCCGGCCTCCTTGGCTACGGCTACCCAAACAGCTCCCCGGCGCTCTGCGCGTTAAACAGTTCCCCCCGGCGAAAGCGCTTCTGCGTGGGCGTATCGGCGCTCGCCATCGTCTCCGCCTCGAACGCTACGGGTAGCATTCGGAAGTCCATGCTGACCCGGGTCGTCGCTTCGACGTTCTCTGTGCCGCCGTGGATGCAGTGGGGATCGAAGAACAACACATCGCCCGCGCTCATTTCCACGGGCTGGCAGGCTGCTGTGAGGGCATCTCCATAACCGGGGATGCTGTCCCACGCGGCATAGAAGTGGTGGAGCGAATCGGCGAAGGGCGGATCATCAGGCCCGAGGTTATCCCGGTAGCGTTGGAGGAGGGTTATACCGTCTTCTCGGCTGGAGCATTGCAGCGCGGCAGTCCGCACGCAGTCGCAAAGGGCCATCCAGCCCTGGATCATCCGTGGGGGATGCCCCCCGAGGATATCGCTGTGAAGCTGGCGAGGAAGGCCATTCCGAGTTCGCATGGCGGGGGAGAAGGGCACGGGGAAATGAAAGCGGACTATAGGCTGGGCCTGAAAGAGAAAATCGCCGGGGACCACGTGGTGGTAGAGGTGCGCAATGAGGTCGAGGTAGGCCGATTGTATTCCATCGTCGGTTGCGTAAAAGGCACGGCTCACCGCGTTGCTGTAATGCTCGTTGAGCGCCATGGCTTCGGGCGGCAGGTGTTGATGCAACGTGGTCAGCGGAACGGAACTGTTGATCAGACCCAGCGCAATCAGACGTTTCTGGACGCGGGGGATTAACCTTGATGCGGGCGCGATGTTGGGGCATAGGTTGTACCCTGGGTCGCGAAGGACTCCCTGGTGAAAAGACAGCGGTTCAGACATTGTTCCTCAGCGCCTTATTCTCCAGGGAGGCCCATAAAAGGGCCACGTCATTCCCACGCACGTGGGAATCCAGAACGCGGCAGGTTTGCACCAAGCCATCGCTGGCTCCCCGCGTTCGGGCCTGTCGATTTAGTGTATAAGGAGCGAACAAATCCTACATTTCTGTACTGTTAGGCCATGGTGTCATTCCCGCGAACGCGGGAATCCAGTGAGTTTCGACGGCTTGTGCGTTCGCGTTCTTGGATCCCCGCGTTCGCGAGGATGACGAATACGGGCTTTCCTTCCGCACGGTAGGCGCTACTGAGTAATTCGACAGGCCCTTTCGCGGGGATGACGGCTTTGGGTTGTCGGCGGAGCTCACTTTAGATTCCTCCCGTCCCTTAGTGCCTTATCGAGGCAATGCCGCGACGCGGGTTCAATGTGGACCAGCACATCGTGGATGGCCGGGATGGCCTCACGGATGGCATCCTTTACGTGGTGGGCGATGAGGTGGCCTTCGGCGACGGTCAGGGTGTCCTCCACGCCTACATGAATATCGACAAAGAAGCAGAGGCCCATTTTTCGCACGAGGCACGTGTCGAGGGAGGTCACATCCGCCTGGGCCTGGGCAATGGCGCGGACGCGGATTTCGATATCGGGATCGGGCGCGGCATCCATGATCTCGTCGATGGCGGGCCGCAGCAGCCGGAGGCCGTTCCAGGCAATGACCGCGCAGCCGAGCAGCGCCGCCCATTCATCGGCGGTATTCCAGGCGGGGCCGCCCAGAAGGGCGATGCTGATTCCGATGAAGGCGGCGACGGACGTGATGGCATCACTCCGGTGGTGCCAGGCATCCACCTTGAGGGCCGTGCTGTGCAGGGCGCGGCTGGCCCGTGAAAGATAGCGGAAAATCCCTTCTTTAAGCGCGATGACCCCCACGAGCACCAGCAGGGTATAGGTGGCGGGCGGTTGGTGGGGTTCCGCCATGGCCCAGATACTGGAGATTGCAATGCCGACGGCGGTCACCAGGAAGCCGCCCGCAACCACGACCGCCGCCAGGGATTCTGCCTTGCCGTGGCCATAGGGATGGTCGTCGTCCGGCGGAATGGTGGCAATCCGAATGCCCCCCCAGATGACCACCCCGCTGAAGACGTCCAGGAGGGATTCCACCGCATCGGCCACGAGGGCATGGGAATTCCCAAGGACACCCGCCGTGCCCTTCACCACCGCGAGGACAAGGTTAATCCACAGGCTGAAACTTGCGAGGCGGAGGGCGCCGTGATTGGAGGATTCTTTTGGGTTGCTCAAGTTCAAGACATTGCTCAATTCTCGTTTTTTGTAGTGCCCGGTGCCAGCAAAGGAAGCGCCAAGGGGGCCACCCTCACACGCAGCCGGTTCCCAGCTAAGTTTGCGGGTGCCGGTATGCGGAAAAGCTCTGCACCATCATTGGGCTTGGGATCGCGTTCCGACAACCCATCTCCTTTGTTTTTCGGTATTGTGAGCCTATTTTGGTGGCTTGCACCCGCAAGCTCCCCCGCTTCGCTCCTCCGCGTGAGGGTGGCACCCTCGTCGACTTCTTGCGCGTAAATACGTTGACAAGGTTAGCACCGATCAGGTTTACTGTGTCCATTCTAATCTATAATTTCGATAAATCCAAATGATCGGAGGAATTCCTGTGTGTCGTCTGTCTCTTTTTCTTGCCCTGCTCACCGCTGGGGTGATGTTGCAACACTCTCATGCCGAGCCCACCCTCATCTTCCCGGCCCAGGAAAAACACGTCCACAGCAGCTCTATCGTGGAGTGTCCCAATGGGGACTACCTTGCGGCGTGGTTCTATGGTTCTGGCGAGCGAAAATCCAACGATGTTCGCCTGCGCGGTGCGCGGCTGAAGAAGGGCGCCAAGGAGTGGGGTCCTGTATTCGAGATGGCCGATACGCTGGATCTCCCCGATTGCAATCCGGTCCTCTTTATTGATGCAGAGGAAAAACTCTGGCTGATCTGGTTGGTGGTCCACACGAATCGATGGGAGCGGGGCATCCTCAAATATCGCACCAGCACAGACTATCAGGACGCTGGGGCACCCAATTGGGACTGGCAGGACATCATCCTGTTGAAGCCGGGCGAGGGCTTTGCCGATGCCATGAAGGTGGGTTTCAAGGAGCTGCAATACCCCGAACCCATGTGGGCGGAATACGCCAACGCCTATACCCGGATGTTGGTGGAGAGTGCCAAGGACCCCATCAAGCGGGATGCTGGTTGGATGCCCCGCACACCCGTGCTCACCCTCAAATCGGGCCGCATCGTGCTGCCCCTTTATTCTGATGGCTTCAACGTGTCGCTCGTCGCCTACTCCGATGACCTGGGTAAAACCTGGGCGGCCAGCGCACCCATCGTGGGCCTGGGCAACATCCAGCCCGCCGTGGTGGAGCGCAAGGATGGCACGCTGAAGGCCTACATGCGCGACAACGGTGTGGATCCCCGGCGGATCATCGAAGCCACTTCCACCGATCAGGGGGAGACCTGGACCATCGGCACGGACATGGACTTCCCCAATCCCGGTGCCAGTATTTCGGCCTGCGCACTGAAGGGCGGGCGCTGGGTCATGGTCTACAACGATGCCGAAAACGGTCGTCACAATTTGGCCATTGCCTTGTCCGAAGACGAAGGCAAGACCTGGCCCCACAAGAAAACCCTCGAATCAAGCGCAGACCGATCACGTTCCTTTGCCTACCCCACGGTCATGGAAGGCTCGGACGGCAACATTCATCTTTCCTACTCCTACACAGGACCAAAGGGTGCCAGTATTAAGTACGATACCTTTACGGTGGATTCGATTAAGTAGTGGGGACTGCCTCGCCCAAGGGCGCGAGGAATGGTGAAGTAGAGCGCCGTGGCGGACAAGTTTACCACGGTATACAACAAAGACCCTGAGTCAGGCGGGGCTGTCCCCAGGATAGAGAAGCAGAGGCGATATTTGTTTTGGGTACAGCCACGGACCTTTGAGTTTCCTTTGTTTCCGCACGGTTCACCGGGTGAAGTTGCGTTTTTCAGCGTGCCCGGAGGTGATTGGTCCGCGCCAGTCCCCTGGATGCCTTGCAACGCGCTAACGTGGGTTAGGCTTCCAGCCTGTCATTCTCCTGCTTGGGTTCCTGACGGGAGCGTTTGAACGGTATCATGTCCGAAGCTTGTCAACGTTCTGGGCTGCCGAATCCGGGGGAGATTGAAGCGTTCTTCACGTCTCTCAGCGCAAAAAAACACAGGCGGGACGCCTATGCTACGTTGTCGCGCCTTTGATGTTTTTGGGGACAGCCCCGCCTGATTTGGTGCGCTCCACCTAGCGCAGGATAACGTGGTTGCCCCGAAGTTTGCTCCACCACGCCACGTGCACTTGGGCGAGGCAGTCCCCGATAGAGTTGCGCGCTGCGAAAAAATGCGCTAGGATGGCCCTGCGGTACCAGAGAGGGAGTTGAGCCATGCAAAGCACGTCCTGTTTTCCTGAAGGCTGGATCAAGATATTCGCCGTCTATTATTCTGTGCGGATCTTTGCCATGTTGCTCCTCGCCGCCCTTATCCTCTTCGTGACCTTCACCGGGCCATCGTCATCCATGCTTACGGGCCTCTCCCTCGTCGGACTCGCATGTTTTCCGCTGGCGGATGCAGTCCGACAATGTTACCGCTACCGTAACGACATTTTCCAGGACGGGTTGCGCCGAAAGACTCACTTCGACGGGGCGCAGCTGACTGTTCAACAACCGGGCAAGCCAGATTTCGTGGTGTTCCGGGAAGAATGCCGCGCCTACTATCCCTTCCGCGAAGTGTTTGTACTGCGGGATGGCACACGGGTTCCCATCCGTGCGACACGACCCTCGCATTTTCACAGAATATCGACTAGCCTTGCCCGAGGGGTTTTCAGCGCGTGGTGGCCTGATATCGATCTGAAGAATGCTTGGAAACGGGCTTCCCAGCAGCAATGGCGCGAACGAATAGCAATAGATATTGTATGGCTCTTGGTTTTCGTGCTGCCCACCATTCTCTTGCTCGTGGCGGATCTTGTGGAGTACCCGGATTGGGTCGATGGCCTTGTACAAGCTGGTTGGAGCGGCCCCGGTTTCCTGTTGTGGCTCGTCCTTTTCTTTGGGGTTACCGCTTGGGAACACCGGTTCAAATGCCACGAAGCCATAGAACTGCCGGGGACCACAACACCAAAGACTGAAATGATGGGGTCGCACCATGTTGGTCTATGAGATAAGCAAGAAGGCCAAGCGAAAGAGATGGCGGGCACTCATGAGCGAAATCGCGGGCGGGCTTGTTACTGGCTCGTTTGCGTGGCTGCGGCTACAGGAGGCTGAAGGTTCCGTTCTGTCGCTGGCCGTTTTTGGCCTCATTGCCTTCGCTTCTCTCTTGGCGCTTGTCCATGCTACACGGAGTTTCGTTGCAAATTTCCTGTTTGGCGAGATTCACTACCGCATCATCGTCAACAGCAACACGCTGGCTTTGAAACGCGGGGGACACCCCGCCGTATTCATAAAGCGCTGGGATTGCATTGCGCTCGCCCAAGCGGGCACGAGTCTCGTACTGTTCGATGGAAGCGAGCATGTTCCCAAGGAGGCGAATTTCGACCATAAGCACTACGCCGAGAATTTTTGGCGACCCTTCCTGGACCTTTGGTGGCCCGGACTCACGCCAGAACACCTGGAAGCGTATTATCAAGAATTCCTCACTGAGTCCCGGGAAGTACAAGTGCGGACCATAATGCTCGTCGTTGGAAGCATTTTTCTGGTGACGCTAACCTATAGCTTTGCCGATGAATATATGACGAACTACCTCTACCTGATGATTCCATTTTGCGCCGTGCTCTTCTATTTCACCGTCCGAGCAGGACTTCGCGTGACAAAGGCCGTTTCAACGTACAATGCAGTCCAGTTTCCACTCGATGAATGGGAGGCGAACTTCGCCACCGAGGAGGAAGTATATGTTGAGGCGTAACTTTCGTTCGGGCATCATTTCAGCATCAAAACGCGGTCCCTACTCCTGGCACGCCATCCAATAAACACCCACTGCGGGTGCCATGGATAGGCCCGCAGGATTTACCCGTGTAGAACCGCGGGGGCGGCCCTGGAGTTGGATGGTTTGCTGTTGGGATTTACACGGGTAAGCCCTGAGAGGCCTACCCGTGGCACCCGACTCGGGTCTTCACGAGACAGTGCCAAGTCCGATTCCGTCGGCGTCAGGGAGTCCGAAATTGGCGGAATCTCATCGGTTTCGATGGCGTATCGGGGCCAAGCGAGCAAGACCGGTTTTTGCCTCAAAGAGCGCAAAGAACTCAAAGAACCGCTTTTTTGTTTTCTTTGTGCTCTCTGCG
>JAJRPE010000008.1 GCA_024280935.1 Candidatus Hydrogenedentota bacterium | reverse complement strand
TATTGGGTGGGCGACATGGGAGCGAGGCCTACCCAGTCGGCGGGAAGAACCCCCGTGTTGTTTTGGAGATCCAGTTTGGAGTCCACCACGCCCTGGCCCGCCGCGAGGTCATCGTCCGTGAAGAAGCCCGCAATACCATCGCGCATGGTAAGGAAGAGCTTACCATCGATGGTCGCGTCGAAGTGAAACTTAAAGAACCACGGGTTGCCGTGGCGGAAAAATTGGTCGATGTGAATGTCATAACGAATGACCTGGCCCGCCATCGGCGTGTGGTCGTGGAAGGTAACTTCCGCGTCCAGGAGGCGATACCTGGCCCGGCCTTTGGTCTCGAAATCGATACCGAGGTAGCCGGAAAGAAAAAGATCGGCCTGGCCCGCTTCCACCGCAATGCATGTGGGGAGGTGGCCACCGTCCAGGTACCAGCCATCGTGGAGCACGTCATGCTCCGTCACCACACGGCCCGACGTCATGGAGCAAGGCTCGCCTTCGAGCGCCGTGATGCGGTCCACGAGCATGAGGGGTTCGTCGGGAAGGCGCACCCGCGTCGGATGGGTGTCCACCGCAGCGAACTGGGCGCCGAGCATTTTGCCTATCGAGCCAATGGCGAATTCCATGCACTGCTCGCGGCTGAATACGATGTCGGTGCGGGGTGGTGTTGCCGAAGGCGTTGAAATTGCTCGGTTGGCTTGATCCGGCGGTGCCGTCAATGTGGCACCCGGTTGATTTAACAATTGCATCTGCCAGGAGATACCCTCGGCCAGGGTGCCCTGCAGCGATTCCGCGAAGGCCAGATACTGCGCATGGGCGGCTGCCGTGGCGGCTTCGGCCTGGGCCATACCGTCGATTAAGGGCGACGCGCTTGCTGCAAATACGGGTACCTTCGGCGACTCTGTGGACAACGTGGACTTGGTGGACGATGTGGACAAGGGCGCTGTCTGCCCCGGTGCCAAGGCTTGCGTCGCCATCGTGTCTCTTTGGTCCCTGAAGTCTCTTTGGTCCCTGCCGTGATCACGCCGCGCATCCGCCGTGATTGCGGCGGCCCTCGGGGCCTTCGGCACCACAAAGACATCACCACCGACCTGCACCCGCACCATCGGCTTGTCTTCGGCGGGTGCCATATCAACCATATCCCCATGGCCGTAGAGCGCTTCGAGATTGACCGGAAAGCCCTCGGAAACAAGGTGGCCCAGCGTGCGTAGCAAGAGTGAGGTGGCATCTTGCCCGTCATAGCAAACGGCCCGGCTCAGGTGGGGCTTGTCGGCCAGAATCCGGCTGCACATGCGGCTGCACGAATTGCCGGGACCCACCTCAATGAAAAAGCGTACCCCATCTTCGTAGGCGTTTTCGATGACCGCAGGAAAGTCCACGCCGTCGATGGCCTGGGCCAACACGGAATCGGCGGCCTTTTCGCGGGTCACGGGATAGGCCTTGCCCCACGCACCGCTGTAAAACTGCACGCCTTGAGGCGGTGTGGTCTGGAAGAGGTGGAGATCGCGGTATTCTTTCTCCACTTCCTTCACGATATCGCAGTGGACCGTCGTGACGCCTTCCAGCGGAATAAACTGGCATTCCAGCTTGGCGATGAGCTTTTCCACGGCTTTGCGGTTGCCGCCGATAACCGATTCCTGGAAGGTGTTCGCAATGAGGGGGTAGACCTTCTTGCGCCGCTTGAGGGCCTGCTTGGCCACCTTCATGGGCCGGTCGATGACCCCCAGCACCCAGTCCACCGTATCTTTGCCCGGCAACTGCCATGCGCGACGGGCCGCGTCGCATTCTCCGGCCAGTTCGTGGGTGAAGAGTCGGGAGTCGGCGATTCGGTCCAGCATGAGGTCGCGGTCACGCCAGGCCCGCATGGAAAAGAGTCCCGCCGTTTCACCGAGGCTGTAGCCGATGACGGTCTGCGGCTCGATGCCGAAGCTGCGGACCAAATCGCTCACGCCGGTGCAGAGGGACACGTGCCCGAAGATGAGGGCCTTGTGATTGTTGGCGAGGTCGCCCGTGTCGTTTTTCCAGAATACGTCAGACTGATACTGCTGCCGTAAAAAGTCGTTCTCCGTATGCTGGTGCTGGAGAACGGCGGGCCACTGGGCAAAAAGCTCACGCCCCATGCCCGCGTAGTGGTTGCCCGAACCGGGGAAGACAAAAGCGACTTTGCCCGTCGTGCCGAGGGGCGCGGGGGAATAGAAAATACGGTCCCGCGCCAGGAGCGCCGAGGGGTGTTTGTGAATTCCGCCAATGCCTTGCTCAGGAGTCTTTTCGAGATTCTGGCGGACAAAATCAATCTGTTCCAGCAGCTCCGAGACCGAGCGGGTCACGATGGAGACGTGTCGCTGGCCCTCGGCGGCGGAAAGGGGATGGCTGCGCCACCAGCTCCGCGCGATGGCTTCGATGGGGACGGCGGCTTCGCTTTGCCGGGCCGACTTCAGGGCATCGAGTCCGCGCAAGAGCGCCGCTGTGCTTTCGCCGCCCACGACGAAGAGGGCTTCGTCCCGGTCGCCCAGAGGCTGGCTTACTCGCGCTGCGGCGGGGGTATTGGGGGCTTGCTCCAGCACGATGTGGGTGTAATTGCCCCCTGGGGTCATGGCGCTCACGGCGGCGCGGCGGGGACCACTCGCTTCGTCGTGAATCCAATACTGCGCACCTTCGGGAACCCACAGGCGGCTGTCTTCTTGCGTTAGCGATTCCAAGGGGCTGGTTGCGCCGCGCAAGGGTGGAATCATCTCATGGTAAAGACACAGGGTGGCTTTCAACACACCGGCAAGTCCGGCGACCGCGCCCGTATGGCCGATATCGTTTTTCGCGCTGCCCACGTAGCAATGTTGGAGGTCGCTGTAGTCATCCTCGCAAACAAAATAGCCCGCGAGGGCATCGGCTTCGCAGTGGTCTTCGATTTCGATGCCGCTGCCGTTCGCTTCCACATAGGCGACCGAGCTGGCTGGGCAATGGGCGTCTTCGTAGGCGCGCTTCATGGCCGTCTGGTAGGCGGAGGCGTCGTGTGGTGTATCCACGCCACCCTTGGCGGCGTTGCCCAGGCCCTTGATGACGCCATAGACGATATCGCCATCCCGCTCGGCATCCTCAAGGCGTTTCAACACGAAGGCGGTTGCGCCCTCGCCGAAGAGCGCACCATCGGAGCCGGTGTTAAAGGCTGCGCCTTGTCCGGTGGGCGAATAGGGGCTGTGACTGTGGGTGCCCAACATGGCCCGCACGTCGCCCGCCAAATCAACGGCACCCACGATAGCGTTGTTAAGTTCGCCTTGCTGGAGGGCACGCACGGCGGCTTCCAGGGCGCGCATACCGGAGCATTCTTCGCTGGAGAGGGCAAAGCTGGGACCGCCGCAACGAAGTTCGCGGGCGATCCGGCTGGCGACCACGCTGGCGAGGGCGCCCATGGTTCGGTTGGCCGAAAGGGCCGGACCCATGGCGTCGCGAAGGGTGTCGAGATAGGCCGCGATGGCTTCCGGGCTGGTGTCGCCGCCTTGTTGTTTGGCCCACTGTGCCGCCTTGTTAAGCAGGGACCAGCGGACATTAAAATTCGTGGTGTTAAGGTCGAGGCCCAGCCCAATGTAGACACCGGTCTTCGCATCGCCATCGCCCGTGTTGCCCGCATGTTCCCACGCGTTCACCGCGACCTGGAGCATGAGCAACTGTTGGGGGAGCATCTCTTCGAGTTCCCGTGGGGGGATCTTGAAGCGGTTCATGGGGGCGGTGATTTCGCCGATGCCATAGCCCTTGAAGGTGTTGCGGCTCAGGCCCTCGCGACGATACCAGGCGCTCTGCTCCACGCCCCACCAATGTTCCGGGGATTCGGGCGCATGGGAGACACCGCCACCCAGCAGGCGCTCGCGGACGGCGCGGAGGGTTTTCCAAGGACCGAAGTGGGCATCCATGCCGACGATGGCGATGGGGCAATCGGGGCCTTCAAGGGGCTCGAAGTTGCCCTGTAGTTCGGACTCGGGCGCGGTCCATTCTTCAATCAAGACGTGGGCGTTGATGCCGCCAAAACCGAAGGCGCTGATACCAGCGCGGCGCGCACCCGAATGTTTCCAGTCGGCCCCTGCTGTCCGAACCTGGAAGGGACTCGTGTCGAGAGACCAACCTGCCGGAGAGTGGTCGTAACTCGCCGTGGGGGGGAGGACTTTGTGACGAAGCGCCAGCAAGACCTTCAACATGGCTGCCGAACCGGCTGCCGTGAGGGTGTGGCCGATATTCGACTTTACGGAGCCGAGGGTACACTGCTGGGGCTGCCAGTCTTCCGCGCCCCAGAGTTCTTTGAGGCTTTGCACTTCGACGGCATCGCCAAC
>JAJRPE010000185.1 GCA_024280935.1 Candidatus Hydrogenedentota bacterium | reverse complement strand
TGACAACCGGGACGGATGTCCTACATTCACACCTTTCCGTAGTGAGCACCCTTTGGTTGCGGCCAACGGCTGCTCTAAGTCATCTGTGGTCAAATTTTTGGTTGCGGCCAGAGGCTGCTCCAAGTCCATTCGTGGTGAAATGTTTCTTTTCTTTGCGCCTTAGCGCCTTTGCGTGCGATCTTTTTTTGGGGCACGCAAAGGCGCAAAGACGCAAAGGTTAAGTTTTGACCGCAGACGGCACTAAATTCTAAAAATGTTCGTCTGTCTTGAAAGGAACGTTATAGTCAATGTTTACTACAGTTTCGAGGAGCATTAAAAAAACTTCTTGTTTTTAATAGCAATTCTTTCAGATTGAGGCACTAATTGCTAATTGCCTGTATTCCAACGCCATCCGTTACGGTGTGGTCGCCAACGCGTCGAGTTCGTCAAGCGTAAATCGAGCACTGACAACATAAGGCTTCTCGTCCGGTGCCCAGTGTCCGTAAGTCGTTGTGACGAAGGTGCCGTCGGGCAGCACCTCTACGCCGGGGTAGGCGCAATCCGCGCCCTTGTGATTGTCCATAATCCGAACACGGTATTGGCCCTCACGCCCCGCCACGATATCATCGTAGGTGCCGACCCACCCCACCCAATCACCCTTGGTCGGACTTTCGAGCGTGGTGTCTCGAAAGGATATGAAGAGATGTCCATCGGGCGCGTACTTGCCGGTGTGACGATCCCCGGTGAGAGCGCCCGGCAACTGGCGTGGCGTGGACCAGGTGAGACCTTCGTCATCGGAGGTAATCAGAAAGGAATTGAGCTTGCGGCTGTTTTCGCGCAACAGAACCGCCAGTTGATTGCCGTCCGGAGAGCGGAATATGCCCGGCTCGCAGAGATGGGCTTCGGCATGGGAAGCGATAACCTCGGGCGCACCCCACGTGAGTCCGCCATCCTTCGACAGCGTTTTATAGACCAGAAAGACAGGCGGCTTTTGTTTTTTCCCGCTACCATCGATAAATCGGCCGTCGTCGTGGAACAGGGCCATGTAGTCGCCATTCTTCAGGCGCTCGACGCAGCCCATGGCCACGATACCGCCAAAATCACCAATGGCTTCGAGGGACGACCTGGTGGTGCCGTCGTCTTCAGAGACCGCCATGCGGATGGGATAGAGGCCAGAAAACATTATCAGTCGCTTAACACCCTGCGGGTCGATGACCCGGTGAATCGTCGGCACCTCGCGGGACGTGGCCCAATTCTCTGGAACAGGCAAGCGTTCACCCCACGTCTTGCCCCCATCCGTGCTCCGCTTCATGACAATGCCGCCCTTGCCGTGTCCCTTCGGGTAGACGGTGATGATGGTCTTGTTGTCTTCCAACAACACCGTGGTGGGGTGCCCCAGGTATTGACCTTCCTCACGGTCTACGATGACCTGCCGGGCATTCTGGTCTGCCAGATCAACCAGCGGGATGGTGTAGCCGCGCAACGGTGCCGCAACCCCGTCGCCAATGCTACCCAGAATAGCGATCAAGACCAGTCCGAATACCACCAGCGTATTGGGCGTGCCACCAAGACAAGCTTTCGCCCACAACCCAGGACCGTCATCACCGCGAACGCGAAGAAGCTGTGGTGACTGGATATTAATCCACCGCGTTCTGGATTCCCACGTGCGTGGGAATGACACAGCGTTTTCGTGTTTTTTATAGCAGTTTCCCCCGACTAAGGTATCAACGCGCATCCGCAATGTCAACATTATGATGCAGACCTTTCCCGTCTTCTGCCATAATCATGGCGTGTTGCAAACAAGCAGCGAGCATAGCACATTACCCTTTTCAATCGACAAAGCGACCAACGGGAGTACCGAGCCACATGGACCGCCATCAACGCATTCAGTATCTCAAGGACAAGGGCATCGTAGCCATCATTCGCGCCGACCAGGGCGGCGACACGCTGGTCCGTGCGGTGGAAGCGCTGGTTGAAGGGGGCATCCACTGCGTAGAGATCACGATGACGACACCGGGAGCGCTGGCGTGCATTGAGACCGCCAGTCACCAACTCGAAGGTGCCGATGTGCTGTTGGGCGTAGGCAGTGTGCTCGATGCGGAAACCGCGCGCCTGGCCATTCTCGCGGGTGCCGAATATGTGGTCTGCCCGGTCACCGTGGCCGAAACCATCACCATGGGCCACCGCTATGGCGTACCCGTGCTGCCGGGCGCTCTGACACCCACGGAAATCTTCCGCGCCTGGGAGCTGGGCGGTGATCTGATCAAGGTGTTCCCGGCCACCCTCGGCGGCCTCGACTACATCAAGGCCGTCAAGGCCCCGATGCCCCAAATCCCGCTGGTGCCTACAGGAGGTGTCGACGCGGACAACCTTCATACCTTCGTCGAAGCAGGTGTCGCCGCAGTCGGGGTGGGTTCGGCATTGGTTTCGAAGAAGCTGATGGCGGCAGGCGATTTCGTGGGCATTAAATCCCAAGCGCAACGCTTCGCCGATGCCTACGCGGCAGCCAAATCAGGGGCGTAGGGCAGCCGTTGGCCGCAACCAGAACCTGTAGACTGCTCGGGGTGCCACGGACAAGGGGCGATAGCCCTTGCCCGTGCTTGGAAAACATGTCCAACAGGCAAGAACCAAGTGTTTAGCCGCTCCCATGTTTCGCACGGGCAAGCCCCACAGGGCTTGTCCGTGGCACCCAGAGGCTCTTTTTGTGAACTGAAGTACCCGGGCCACGACCAAGATCTATGGTCCTTGTCATCCATTGCCGGAGAATTTTCTTGTTTTTTTGTAGCGGTTTTTCCAGATTAAGGCGCTCAAGTATTCCCTGTGCCCGTCGATAACTTCTGTACACCTGAGGCATCCGACGAAAGGCCCATAGAGATGCAAGCACCGCTCACTATCAGCGAAGACGTGAAGAACACAGCCCAGTCGGTACTCGATGCCCAGCCCGCATTGGAATCCACACTCAATCGCTATGCGGCAGAACTTGGTGTATCCTTGGAGCACCTGGTACTCGGTTCCTTGATGGCCGTGGCCGAAGAATACCAACACAGTACCGGAAACGGACAGATTCCCTGCCTCCACTAACAAGCCTTGCGGCTACCTGTATCACGGCGAACCGCCGCTTGAACAGGATAAATTAACTACCGTTCCCAAAGAGTTCCATGAGCCATTCAGCAAAGGACGCTGCCAGCTCATGCTTTGGATCCAAGCTATGTGCTGTAATCGCCTGCCCGAGAGGCCGTCCTGGTTCGTCCTGCCATGCGAGGTAGGTATGAACACACGCCTTGGAAAGATGCATGTCCTTAAACGTCGTATGCCCCAGATCTTTTGCGTCACGGACGCAAGCACGAGCGTAGTCGAACGTTTCGGGTACTGCCAGGGACGCACAAAAATCTTCCAACATACCGTCGGCGCTATTGTCTGGCATCAACCAAATTCCCAAACGAGGGTGCTTTTCTGATTGCTCGATGATGGTGCCACCGGGTTCGGGAACGGCGGGGATAGCAACACCTCCCCTATTCAGACGATCCCGCAAACTTTGCCACTTTCCCCGCAGGTCCGGACTGTCAGCGTCAAGGACCACACCCGTTATTTCGGCATCTTCCGAAGCCATACGTGCTGCGGCCATTTTTATTACACGCTCATCGGACCCGCAAGAATACAGCTTGAACGTTTCGGGAACCTGATGATGGTTGCACAAAGACAAAATCACGTGGCAATCAGTGTTCCCTTCACACAGAAGCATTCTTGGGCCACGGATATCAAAGCGTATGCCCCCCACTACCGCACCTCAACGCTTGTTTCTATGGAATCCGAGAGCGTTTCAAGATCATAGGGCTTAATCTCGACCTCGTCGCCACATCTGCTCAGTCTGAAAAAAGCGCCGGATGATTCCGACTCCGACCAAGCGCCACGAAAACCTTCGACGCAATCCCGGCTATGCGTGGTGGCAAAGACCTGAATATTGAGCCTTTCCGCCAAATCAAAAACTATTCTCCAAACATCTTCTTGAACCGACCAATGTAGCCCGTTCTCGAATTCATCCAATAAAACAGTGCCGCCCTTGGCGTTTACCATGGCAAGCACCATATGAAACACTTGGGTTATGCCATCACCGAGGCTTTTTAGAGGAATCGGATCAGAAATCCCCTGAATTTTCGCCATAGGTATTCTTCCGTAATTATAGGACTGCCGAAAAGAACCCCCACTGGAATTGAGTTTATCTCCCACGTTTTCAACGAAACCAATTTCGATGAGGCTCGGCTCAATAACCTGAAGGCCTCTCACAACTTCATTCTCCAACACCGTGAGATTTACCATGTCCCAATACGTTGCGACCACGGCATCCGATATACCACGAGTAGGAACAAGAATGGTACGTCTTGGCGCATCGTCTACTGGAAATAGGGAACCTTGAATACCATGATCCGACGCAAGCTGATTCCTCCTCAACTTTCGAACGGAACCATCGCCCAAAAGCAAGGGGCGAGCGCGTTCCTCTGACTCCATCACCAACTGAATTTCCATGGGGTCATTGATATAATCGGCGACCCTACTAGGATCAATTCTCTTTCGAATTCTACGATCCTCGAACTCTTCGAAATAGAAAGCGGCGGTCTTTACCTCCAATACACCTTCGTCGACCTCGCTCAACCCAAGCCTAAAACCCTCGCCCAATAGGCCAGGTATCTCGTGACCGGCAAACAAGTGCCTGAGCGGACTCTGCGCCAGACCTCTTGGACTCTCCAGATCTCGAGATTCCCAGTACTCTTGCCGCCCTTCAATCAATTCGAGTAATACTCGGGGAGATGCCGAATTTCCATATAGGTATATCGCTTCCAAAAATGCGCTCTTGCCCGCATTATTCTTCCCTACGAACAGATTAACACGACGAAGCTCCTCAATCTCAAGACGTTTGAACAAACGGAAGTTTTCTATATAGAAAGAAGGAATCATTGTATTTCAATCCACTCACGTTAACCAGTCGTCCCATACGCCGGAAGCCTTACTATCGTGTGTTCCCCTGATTGTACACCCTCGAAGTGGACTATTCATATCCCCTGATCTGCCGGATATGAAGTCGATGGTACGGAAGGCTGCTCATTTTTCGATGGGACTTTCGGTCTCCACCATAGAGTTGCCGGAACACTTCCTGTTATATCGACCCAAAGAAGCCTACTTTTCCACCTCGATGTTGTATTCAAGTTCCACGTCATCGTCGTCTTCTCCATCATCATCATCTTCGTCGTCGTCATCCTGCTCCCAGGGCAAACCGCCGATGGAGGCCACACGGCGTTTCACCAGCCGAAGGCCCGCCTGTGATTCCACGGAGAAGGTTTCGATCAGCGTTTCGTCGTCGCGCAATGCCTTGATATTCAGCTTCCAGCCCTCCATGTCGATGACGAGAAAATTGTTCACCTTCTCCTGCTGGACGATTTCCACGTCTTCCGCGCCCACGCCGATGCTGTCGCCCAGGTCATAGAGGCTCGCGCCACCACCGCCGGACACGACATAGTGGCTCATGCCCTTTTTGTGATGCTGATAATTGTGGGTATGGCCGGTGACCACCAACTCCGTGTTGTGCTTTTCGAGGATGTCGGCGAAGGCCATGCGAATTTCGATTTGGGGTTCACGACGGGAGAGTTTACTGTCGTAAAAGGGAACATGAAAAAACACGACGAAAAAGTCCGCGCCGTAGTTCAGCGCCAAATCATTATCCAGCCACTTCCGCTGTTTGGCGAAATATTCCCACATGATCTTGGAATTCCAGATCTTGCTCTCCGCCATCTCATCTGTGCCGTCGGGCACGTCGGGCGCTTCGGTATTGAGCGCCACGAAATGGACGCCGCCCCAATTAAAGCTGAAGTGTTCCTCGTTGCCCGGCAGGTCAAAGAAGTCGAAATACTCTCGGGCGTTATCCTCGTGGTTACCGAGACAGGGCACGTAGTAGGTCTCCCGCATCAACGGCTCGGCGGAGCGAAAGAAGCGCTTCCAATTGTCAAGGATGGAACCCTTCGTGACCAAGTCACCGCTGTTTAACACGAGGCTCACGTTCTCCTGGCGGCGAATCGCCTCGACGATCTTTTTGTGCATTTTTTCGTCGGTCCGGGTATCACCATAGACGACAAAACGAAAGTTTTTTGAGCCTTCGGGCGCCGTCCTGAATTTTCCCTTTACGCCTTCGATTTCATAGGTGTACTCAGTATCCGGCTTGAGCTTGTCAAAGCGCATGGTGTTGCTTCGGTAGTTATCCCGAGTCCGCGCCTCGCCGCCGCCGCCCGACAGGGTCACCTTGCGGTCGCCGGTGATCCACATGACCGTGGCCTGTTCCGTTTCCACCCGTTGGATGTAGGGGCCAAAGAGTATGGGATCGGCGGCGTGGGCGATGGTAGTCGTCGCAATAACCGCAGCGGTCAGGATGATTTTCTTAAACATTTGGGCCGGAGTCCTTCCGTGTTGGTGCGATGGGTTAGCATATCTGATCGACTCACGTCGCACGCTCTGTCGGGCAGTATAGCACCGGGAAATAGAAAAATCTCTACCTCAAAAAGTGCCCACCGAGCACAACGAAGCCCGGTCGTGCCGCACGATCTCCAAAAGGCGGGTATCAACGATTCCTGACAGTTGGTGCGTGTGCGTAGCGAAAGAGTTCCGTGGTGATCGCGCACCCCCCGCTTTCTTCTTGATATCACCTTGCCCCCGTAAAAATTACCTTCGGGTGCCACGTGAACACTTAGGAAAAACTCAATACGACATCCAACTTCGCAATTCAAGGAGAGCAATTGCTCCCCGGTGGTCTTGTGCGGGGGTACGTCCTTGAGAAACTCTGTACCCAGGCTTTTGCCTGTAGCAGACAGTCGATTCCATGCTATGGTATGGGGCGGGTTATGAAGAAAACAGCAAGGGCATCGCGGGCAAGCTGTCATACCGCGCCCGCGTTTACGAACATGGAACTTCGCATGTCCCATCCCAGTCTTATCCAACCCATAACAATTCGTTTGCGCAGGGTGGTGATCGCCATGGCGCTTGCTGCGCTGTGCCTGAATGGGGTGACGGCATCGAAACAGACGACCAACAGCGATTCGCTGGGCGGGACGTACTATGCCCACGACCTCTATGAAATATTCAGTGATCAACAAGAACTCGGGCGCGGCTTTCGAACCTTTAACGACAACGGCATCATGGGACGCTTGTTCACCTATCCAAATTCGGGAGCGCTGAACTACGAAATTGCCAGCGACGGCACCTTCCGCCTTTTTTCGGATGACTTCGATGGCGGCTTTTCAGGCTCCGTTGGTCTTGGCGGGCAGTTGGCCGTGTTTACCGAGGAACGCACGCCCAACGCGGACCCAGCTGTGCCGGATGGCTACGCCAGTCTCCAGGTTTCTGTAAAACAGGGAAGTGGGATGAACGATGGCGTTTTTGATGGCACCTACAGTTACCACGCCCTCCTGCGGACCGCCTCCGATCTATACCAGACCAGTTTTGGCGTGGCGACCTCGTCTGGCGATGGTCGTTACTTTATTATCCGTGAAGCGGCGACCGTTCAATTTCTTTCGTATGATGTTGCGTCGGATGGCCGTATTGACCTCGGTCCCCAGAGTCTGATCAACGCCGCCATTGTCGCTGGTGGTGAACTCGTGGTCAATACCGCAGAGCTTGGCAGTGGCGATGATGGCGAAATACCGGAGGGCTACCGGGGCCTGGCCCTGTACCTCCGTCGTTTTCCCGAGAACGATGCGGTTGTCGCCGATTTTCGCGGTACCTATCGGGTCCACCAGATTACAGCCGATGGCACGGCGACACCTCGATCCAATGTGGGCACTATCACGGCGGGCGGCAACGGCCATTTCTTTGGAACGCTGGGTGGGACGGCTTACAACGGGCAAATCGCCCTCAATAGCACGGGGACATTTACCTTCGCGGGAAGCAACGATTTTCAGGGCACCTTGGGGGCGAAGGGCGATCTTGCTGTTGTCACCACGAAGGGTGGCGTGACCCCTTCGCTGGAAATCTGGATTCGGACGGCGGGCGGTGCCGGAAACAGCCTGGATCGAGACGGAGATGGCCTGAGCGACGCGGAGGAGGCGCTCGCAGGGAGTGATCCCGATTCAGCCGATACGGACGGTGACGGCTTGCTGGACAACGTAGATGTCCGCCCGACGATAGCCGATAATGTGGTGGTCGCCACCCTGAGTGACGATAGCGTCACGCTTGCGGAGGGCGGTCCGCTTGATACCGGCCTTACGTTGAATCTCGATAGCGGCGCTTTTCCCTTCTTCGAGTGGACCCTGAGTTCCAACGCGGCCTGGCTAACGCTGGATGTGGATTCGGGCTTTGGTGATGCGACTATCGGCCTGCGCATAAACACATCGGCGTTGACCAGCAGCGATAGTCCCTATCGGGCGGCGATTTCCGTGGATGCGCCCGCCATGGCCCCAGTATCGCCTGTTGTGTTCACCCTTCTCATCGAGGGAAATCAGGTTGACCTTCTGCTTAACCCCGATATGCTGGCCTTTACCGTCGTGGAGGGCGGCGACTCCACCAGCAAGATGATATCGATAGGCAGCCCCGACGGCGACGACTTTACGTGGCGCGTCAACGAGACACCCCCATGGATAAGCGTTTCGCCCGAAAGTGGCGATGGCCCAAGCGACATTGTGATCGCGGTCGATCCCGGGGCGCTTCTTGCGGGGGAATCCCCCTACAGCGCGACCGTGACCTTCGTGCCCGACGGCGTTGGCCCGAAACAGGCCACGGTTGACGTGACGGCCAGCGTTTTTTCGTCCCGTGACTTGAACGAGCCATTTCCCCTTTTTCCGTCGGACGATGCCCAGACCCGCCCTGCCATTGCTTTCGACAGCACACGCAATTTGTGGTTGCTATCCTGGGTCGAAGACGGGCAGGTACGGGCCATGTTTTTCGACGAGAACCTGTTGCCGCGCAGGTCGCCGGTGCAAGTCTCCATATCGGCCCTCGGCATGGCCACGAATCCGGCGGTTCTGTTCGTCGACGAAGCGCAGGAGGCGTGGGTTGTCTGGGAGCAGCGGGCTACGCCGACCAGCGACGGATTGATTCAGGCACGGTTTTTCGACCTGGCCGACCTCTCTCTCGGAAGTGGTTTTGGCTTTACCACGGGCGCGGGCGACAAATCAGTGCCAGCGATGGCCTATAACAGGGCAGCCAACGAAGTGTTGATAACCTACAGCCGGGATTTCAATGACACGTCATTCGTCGGCTTTGCTCGTCTGGACGGTACTTCACGCGAAGAATCTTCCACCACTTTCGTCGCGCTAAACGATAATCACCAATCCAATCCGACTGTGGCGTGGCTGTCGGATGCAAATGCCTACCTTCTCGTTTGGCGTGAAATCGTCGGCGGCATCGACGACACGGCGGCGGTGCAGGTTCGGGCGATGCGCATTGATGGGGACTCGGGCGCCTTGCTCGGTGATGTCCTCGTGCTGGACGACGATGCGCCCAATGGGGATCACCTTCGCGTGGTCGCGGCAACCGCCCTTAATCGCTGGGTCGTTGCTTGGTCGGAGACCTCCCTTGCAAGCCTGCCCGCACGTCTGAAAAGCATCTCGGTGCGGGGAAGTGGCGCGATTGACGCGGCCTACACCGCAGATGCCGATCAGCGCTCCGATACGCCCGTGGAAATGGCCTACAACGAAGAATCGAAACTTGTGACCCTGCTCTGGAGTCGAAATTCCGGGGCCGTTTACCAACATACCGCAGGCACGGGTCAACCGCTGGGCGGGGTATTGCCCCTTCCCGACAGCCCCGTTTCGGCCAGCAGCGCCGCCGTGGGCGCGAATCCCGTGATGAACGAATTTCTTCTGGTGTGGGAAGATCCTGCGACCATACCCCGGCAATTGCGTGCCCTTCGCATCACCGGCGGTTCGGGCGACGTGGACGATGACGGTCTCCCCAATGAGTGGGAACTTACCTTCGGCCTTGATCCCAATAGTGCCCTGGGGGAGGATGGCGCGGTGGGCGATCCCGATCAAGACGGACTGGGCAATCTGGCGGAATTTCTCCTGGGCACCGATCCGACGAATCCTGACAGCGATGGTGATGGATTGCTTGATGGGCAGGAGGACACCAATAGCGATGGCATCCTGGAGGGCGAGGAGACGAGTCCCCTGAATCCCGACTCCGATGACGATGGCGTGACCGATGACGTGGAATGGTTCCTCGGCAGCAATGGCGCCGATGCCGACAGTATGCCGGGAACGGGCATCTACCGGATAGACTACGGTGCCTGGATCGCTGGCGAAAGGGGCACGCTCACCGTCTCCTTCTATATCGCGGAATCAGGCTCCTACGCATTGCAGGTCAATCCAGATAAGGCGGGCAAACAGGTCGAAGGTTGGGCGCTGGGTTCGGAAGACAGCGGCACCCTTCGTGTCCTGGAGCCGGGAGTCCACAGCATTGAATATCCCATCACGCCCAGCTTGGATCTAACGGCAGGCACGGCCTATGGGACCTTTCGCTTCGTCCTCCGCAGCGCCGAGACCACCCTCGATTCAAGGACCACAGTGCTCGTCGCCGATCTCCTGGAATCCTTTTCGGGCAGTGGGGATCTTAGCGCTGAGTCGCTCGCAGAAGCCTACGCGCCCGTGCTCCGCCTCCACCGGGACGCGCTCTTTACGCCCATCCTGGTAGAACTTAGTCTTGGCACCGCCACCCTGGACCTGGGAAACACCATGACCCTGCGTGTTGCCCCGGCCCCCTTCGACTTGCACCAGTCGCCCTACGTTGAGGCCTTTGTCGACTTACCCGGTGAAGACACGGACACCCTCTTTGACGCTTATCCCCAAGCCGACGACCGCGCCGCGCCCGTCGCTTACTACACGGTCGCTTCGCTTGGCGGTAGTTCGGAGTCAGCTGGGGCCAATTCCAGAGATCTATCTATCCAGTATTACTTCCATTTCTATGGGGATCTATGGGGATTGGATCAGGCGGGTGCCCATCGCCACGAAGGCGACTGGGAGGTCTTTCAGATCCTCCTTAATGATGCCGGTCTCCCGTACCACGCCACCACGTCACAGCAGTGGCAGCTGGCCAATGTCGATTCGGCGGTTCCCGGCGGGGAGAGCCGTCCCTGGGAGGAGATTGAGCTTGTCGAGGGGAATCGTCCCGTCATCTATGTGGCAAAGGGAAGCCATGCCCTCTACTTCGGGCCGGGCGCGACATCCTATGAAACCGGGGCCGATGTACACGACGGCATGGGATACTGGATGCTTCCCGAAAATGCCCAAACCCCGCTAGTCGATCCAGACTATGACCTGAAAATGCCCATGGCCTTGATGCCCCTGCTTCGCCTCAATGAAACAGATCCTACCCGCTGGCTTCGTTTCCCCGGAGGCTGGGGGCAGCCCAACTATCCTATTCCCAGCACAGACAGCGCCGCACCACCCGTCAACGATGGTCCGGTCGGCCCGGCGTTCATGGGAACAACGCTGGACCCAGCGAGCGCTGAGGGTGTGCGCCGAATCTGGGCGGACCCCTTCCTCTTTGCCGAGCGCATGCCCAACCACCGGGTCGACGAGACGACCCGGATTAGCGGCACTGTTTCCGAGGCCCTCTGGGGAGCGACCTTGCTGCTGATGGGGCCACGGGGCCGCATCTATCGCGGTGAAAGCAGCATGGACGACGGTACCTTTGATATAGTGGCACCCGTTCAAGACTACACCCTGGCCGCCGTTTCCTATGACGACACGGAACTTCCCGCGCTCCTGGCATCGGCGCGCTTTCAGGCGGGTGATGTGGAGACACCGCTATTCTCCGCCACGGTGGACGTCACCGATTTGGGCGCACTCACGTTAGAAGAGGGCATGCTCGTCGGCGATGCCAACTATGCCGCCCTTGATTCCGATGGCGATGGCACGGTGGACAGTGAGGATAGCGACATAGACGGCGATGGTATTGTGAACAGCGAGGATGTCGATGTGCTCGGGGATGGATGGGAGGATGCTTTCCAGGCGCAAGACCCGGATGGCGATGGAATTCCCAGCTTCCTGGATGACGACGATGATGGAGACGAGATTCCAGACGCGACCGACTCAGATCGGGATGGCAACGGCGTGGCCGATACCGAGGATCCCGGCGACATTGACCAAGACGGGTTCTTTGATGTCGTCGATTGGGATAAGGACAACGATGGCTATGACGACGCTACCGAGGCGGAAGCGGGCAGCGATCCCCGGCATTATCTGGACACCCCCATCAGCAAAGTAGGAGACCTGGATGGGGACGGGGAAGTGGATGCCGCAGACGGCCAGCAACTGGTGAACCAGGGCTTGGGCCGTGCGCCCTATAGTCCCCGGGCCGACTACAATCTCAATGGCGTCATCGATGCCATCGATCTTCAATCGTTGGTGAACGATATTCTTGCATCGGTAGACTAGATGGCATCCCCCACAGCCCAATACCGTCATCCTCGCGAACGCGGGGATCCAGTGGTGCCTTGGTGCTATCCTGCCGCGTTCTGGATTCCCACGTGCGTGGGAATGACGTGACGTTTTTTGTTTTTATGGGTCTTCTTTGAGAGTAAGTCACTACGCTTCGTCCGGGACCTTGCCAGGAAAAAGTGGCACCTGAGATGCAGTTGGTATCCAACGGCGCTGGAAAATATAAACAGGGCCGCCAAACTCATAATTTATTGTCGATAGCAGACCCCAAAGGGCCTACGCTTCGTCCAGAACTTTGCCCGGAAGAAGTGGTGCCTACGGTGTAGCGAGCGAATCCGCATACAATCGTTACAGCCATGTCGCATGAGCGACCGCCCCGAAGGGGCCAAACAGGTTAGCCCAGGGCAACGCCCCATAAGCGCTAACTTGTTCTTGACTTTTTCTTTTAGTCCTGCTAGACTTGCTAAGGAAATGGAGGACTATCTCATGATGTGCGAGGACTGGAATCTCTTGATGTCATTCTTTCCTCCTGACTGGAGGGAACTTGCGGTCTCGACGAACGCCCTGAAAGGT
>JAJRPE010000184.1 GCA_024280935.1 Candidatus Hydrogenedentota bacterium | reverse complement strand
TGTATAAGTATCCCGATTCCGCGCTACCGGGTATTGGGCGGTGGTGGTATGGCGTGTGGCGGAACGGTGGGAGTATTTTGCGTTGATGATCGATTTGAGCGTCGATCTGGCGAGGTGATTTCGGCTGGCAGGTCGAGGCTTAGCAAGGTGTCGGTGTATTCCTGTGGAAGTTTTTTGCAGGGGTATCCGATTGCCACGTGGCAAAAATACTTCATTAGCAGTGATTCCCCAAGTCCGCTTATGGTGTGTCAAGGTCAGATAATTCCGATCCTGCGCAGTTGAGCGCTATTTGGGCGAGAACCCATCACAAACTCTATATGGTTCAATTCTCCGCAGTGCAAGGTGATCCCTGCGGAATTGTGTTGTGTCCCTCAGGTAAAAGGAATTGATTCGTGGCCCAAGTGTTTCATCGCAGTGCCAATGTGCTCGCCCGCGCCAGTATCATTGGCGGAGGGCTGGCGGCAGTGGCGATTGTTTCCATCGCGTCCGTCATCTATCGGTCGCCCGTGTTGACCCAGGTGAATATTGCCAAGGATCAGCCCATTCCCTTCAGTCATCAGCGTCACGTTGGTGCCAATGGAATCGACTGCCGTTATTGTCATACCTCGGTCGAGAAGAGCGGGGTTGCCAACATACCCCCGACGGAAACGTGTATGACCTGTCACTCCCAGATTCTTGCCGACGCGCCCATGCTTCAGCCGGTACATGAGAGCTGGAAGAGCGGCAAGCCCATCGAATGGACCCGGGTCTATGATTTGCCGGACTTCGTTTATTTCGATCACAGCATTCACGTCGCCAAGGGTATTGGTTGCACGACCTGCCACGGTGAAATTCAGACGATGCCCCTGACCTTGAAGGCCACTACGCTCCACATGAGCTGGTGTTTAGAGTGTCATCGCGCACCAGAGAAGTTTATTCGTCCCAAGGACAAAGTGTTTGATGTGGACTGGAAGCCTGCTGCGGATCGTGGCGAGCGCCTTGAGGCGGGGTTGAAGCTGGTTGAAGAATATAACGTGAATGTAGAACAGCTTACCAACTGTTCGATCTGCCACCGTTAGTAATGGGAAACACTATGAGCCCCAAGGACTTAGATCATACCGCTCTTGACCAGGAGGTCCCAGTTTCCATGTCCGAGAACCAGGGTGCCGCCTATTGGCGCCATGCCGACGAACGCAACGGCACCATGACGCACGATGCCGAAACGCACCAGGAATTCGCCGCTGCCGACGCGGACAGGCTGGATCCCGCCGGTCGCCGGAATTTCATGAAAGCCATGGGTGCTTCCATGATGCTGGCCGGCCTCACCAGTTGTGCCCGGCAGCCAGAAGAAAAGCTGGTGCCCTATGTAAAGCCGCCCGAGGAGTCTGTTCCCGGCCGCCCCAACTACTACGCCACCGCTGTTTCCATGGCGGGCTATGGCATTGGCGCGCTGACCACGAGTTACGAAGGTCGCCCGACCAATGTGGAGGGCTTGAAAGAACATCCGGCGTCCTTGGGTGCCACAGGAATTCACACCCAGTCTTCTTTGCTGGATCTCTACTCGCCGGATCGTCTGGAGGCCCTTTCCCACGCCGGGACCATGGCGACTTGGAACCAGTTTGTCGCCGACATCGCGCGGGCCATGGCGGAGATTGACACGGCGGCGGGCGCGGGCTTGACCATCCTTACGGAGACGATAACCTCCCCGACCTTGCAGGGTCAGATGGCCCAGTTGCAGCAGCGATTCCCCGAGATGCACTGGCGTCAACATGACCCCATGAGTGGCAACAATGCCCGCGTAGGCGCGTTGCAGGCTTTTGGCGAATATGTAGAGACAAAGATTGATTTTACGAAGGCGAAAGCAATCCTCTCCCTGGATGCTAATTTCCTTGTGGAAGGCCCGGCCCACGTTCGCTACGCCCGCGATTTTGCGGTGTCTCGCAGTGCCGAGGCCAAGGCGGATGCGCCCGACTATGAAGCCCGTGAACATTTTGCCCGCGATGAGATGAGTCGCCTCTATGTCGCCGAGTGTTCTCCCACACTCACCGGCGCATCGGCGGACCACCTTCTTACACTGCGGTACCGCCAGGTAGAAACCCTGGCCCGGGTCATCGCGGCGCAGGTTGGCGTTTCCGGTGTTGCTGCGAATGCAGAAAACGTCCAAGCCCTTCCTTCCAGCAAATGGATTGATGCGGTTGTTGCCGATCTCAGCCACCACAAGGGCGGGGCCGTCGTCATGGTCGGCAGCACCCAGCCCCCGGTCGTTCATGTCCTGGCCCACGCTATCAACGCCGCTCTCGGCGCGATAGACTCTGGTCTCGTTACCTACGTGGCATCTGCCGAAGCGCAGCCCGTTGATCAGGCGCAATCGCTGAAAGATCTGGTGGATGACCTCAACGCGGATAAGGTCAAGCTGCTCGTCATACTTGGCGGCAACCCCGTGTACAACACGCCGGGCACCGTGGATTTTGCGGCGGCCATGGACAAAGCGGCGCTGCGGGTCCATCTCGCGGCGGAGCGGAATGAGACCACCGAGTTGTGCCACTGGGTAATCCCTGAGGCTCACGCTCTGGAGAGTTGGGGCGATATCCGGGCTTATGACGGTACCCATTCCATCATTCAGCCGCTGATCAAGCCCCTCTACAACGGTAAAGCGGCCAGTGAAATTCTCGCGGTCCTGCAGGGTGTCGAAGCGACCAGCGACTACGACCTGGTTCGCGCCCGGTGGCGTGGACTCTACGGTGCCGCGTCGGAATCCAAGTGGAAAGTGGCCCTGAGTAAGGGTGTTGTGGACGGCTCAGCGTTTCCCGCAAAGTCGGTAGCGCTCAAGGCTACGTTCTCGCAAGAGTCCGCTGCGGGCCATTCCGAAGGGCTGGCGTTGCTATTTCGACTCGATCCCACGATTGGGGATGGTCGTCACGCCAACAACGGCTGGTTGCAGGAATTGCCCAAGCCCCTCACAAAATTAACGTGGGACAACGCGCTTCACATCCATCCCTCCACCGCAAAAGAGCGGGAGTTGGAGCATGAGGATGTAGTGATTATCAAGGTGGGTGAGCGGGAGGTAAAGGCGGCGGTGATGCTCATGTTTGGCCATCCCAAGGACGTGGCAACGCTTCACCTGGGCTATGGCCGCCAGGTTGCGGGCTACATCGGCAAGGATCGCGGCTTTAACGCCTACACCCTGCAGGATGGTGATTCCCCCTGGCACCTGAGTGAGGGTGTGACTATCGCCAAGACGGGTGATACCTACCTGCTGGCCCGCACCGAAGAACACAACAATATTGAACAAAGTCTTCAGACGCAGGCCCAAAAGGCCCATGACCGCCATCTGATTCGCGAGAACACGCTGGATCAGTACAAGGCCCATCCCGAATTTGCCAAGCATATGGGCCACCATGCGCCCGAGCGGGACAACACCCTCTATGACCCTGCGGAAAAGGATTATACGGGGCTTTCCTGGGGGATGACCATTGATCTTAACCGCTGCAACGGTTGCAGCGTCTGCACCATGGCCTGCCAGGTGGAAAACAACATTCCCATCGTGGGCAAGGTAGAGGTTAGCCGGGGCCGCGAGATGCACTGGATTCGTGTTGACCGCTATTACAAGGGCGACATGTACAACGACGTGGGTGTTGCGCACCAGCCCGTGCCTTGCATGCAGTGCGAAAATGCCCCCTGTGAGCCGGTTTGCCCGGTCGGTGGCACGATGCACAGCGCCGAGGGCCTCAACGATATGATTTACAATCGTTGCGTGGGCACCCGCTATTGTGCCAATAACTGCCCCTACAAGGTGCGCCGCTTTAACTTTTTCCACTACCAGATTCGCGAAGGGCAGGATGCGCCCCAATTGAAGATGATGCGCAACCCCAACGTGACCGTGCGCAGTCGTGGTGTCATGGAAAAATGCACTTACTGCGTGCAGCGTATTAACCGCGCCCGAATCGATGCTAAAGTCGCCGCCTCCAAGACCGGCAGCGAGACGGTTATTGAGGATGGCTCCCTGCGCACGGCGTGCCAGGCGGCCTGCCCCTCCCAAGCCATTGATTTTGGCAATATCAACGACCCGGAAAGCCGTGTGTCGTTGCGCAAACAGAATTCTCGTGACTATGGTCTGCTGGCGGACATTGGAACCCGCCCCCGCACGACCTATCTGGCCAAGCTGAGTAACCCGTCGCCCCTGTTGGCCGCGTCGGGCTCGAATGCCGAAGCACACACTGCGGAGCACGGATAATAACCATGAGTGTTGAAGCAAAAAATATTCCCGCTGCCCTTCAGGTGGTTGCCCCCCTGGCCCAGCCCGGTCACAACTTCGAGTCCATTTCGGCGGCAGTCGCCGATGTGATACTTGAAAAGCCCATGCCCAAACCCTGGTTTGGCACAGTGGGTGTTGGCCTCATGTTGCTGGGCATCCTTGGCGCGAGCACCGGCTATCTTTTTTGGGAAGGCCTGGGCCTCTGGGGTATCAACAATCCCGTGGGCTGGGGTTTTGCCATTGTGAATCTGGTCTGGTGGATTGGTATCGGCCACGCCGGTACGCTGATTTCCGCCATCCTCTTGCTCTTCAACCAGGATTGGCGCACGGCCATCAACCGCTTTGCGGAAGCCATGACCCTGGTCGCCGTAATGTGCGCTGGTATTTTTCCCCTGTTGCACGTTGGTCGGCCCTGGGCCATCTTTTTCATCTTTCCATTGCCCAATACCATGTCGCTCTGGCCCCAGTTTCGCAGCCCCCTTCTGTGGGACGTGTTCGCCATCTCGACCTATTTCACCGTGTCCCTCCTTTTTTGGTATACGGGACTTATTCCTGATTTGGCGACACTCCGTGACCGCAGCAAGAAAGGCATAGGCCGTTTTCTCTACGGTATCTTTGCCCTTGGCTGGCGCGGCTCCGCACGGCACTGGTATCGCTACGAAATGGCCTACCTCCTTCTTGGCGGCATGTCCGCGCCGCTGGTGGTTTCGGTGCATACCATCGTGTCCTTCGATTTCGCCATCTCTGTGGTTCCCGGTTGGCATACGACCATCTTCCCGCCCTACTTCGTCGCG
>JAJRPE010000183.1 GCA_024280935.1 Candidatus Hydrogenedentota bacterium | reverse complement strand
GGCTTGTCGGCTCGCCTGGCCCACCATCTGTGCGATATTTTCAGAATTTTCCACCAATCGTTTGATAGCACCCTGCAACCCCGCGTTATCTTCCAATTCCGTACTCAACAGGTCACCGCACGCCATCACGCCCTGCAAGGAGTTATTGACATCATGGGAAAGCCTGGTGAAGCATTGTAAGAGTTCCTCGATATCCTCTGGAACAGGTGCCGCCTTGGCATCCAAAGCTTGCTTCAGTTCACTGATGCGGAGGGCCGCCCGAATCCAGGACTGAAGCATGTTGTCTTCGATGGGCTTGGTAATATAGCCGTCGGCTCCTGCGGCCAGGCCTTCACGAATGCTTGCGGCATCGGTATGCACGGCAGAAATGAGCACGATGGGTATATCGCGCGTGGTATCTTCTTGCTTGAGTTGGCGGCATACTTCGATGCCACTGAGGTCCGGCATCCGCACATCCAACAGTATCAACGCCAAGTCTGGGCTTGACCGGGCAATGGCCAACGCCGAAGCGCCGTCGATGGCCTCAACCAGTTTATAGTCGTAGCGACGGCTGATTAGCAACCGCAGCAAGGTCAGATTCACAGAATCATCGTCAACAATCAGAATGGTCTGGTTTCGCATAGACCCCGCATCTCCTCGTTTGAACCGACCTCTCCCAAGCGGGTGTAGTATAGCATTTGCGGCGCATTTTGTCAGGGGCCTGATAATCGCGTACAATCCGAGTCAAAATCACGTAGAGCGACAAGGTGATCAGCAGGGATGAATATTTCAGCACGATGCGAGTATGCCTGCCGGGCGCTGGTGGAACTGGGTATACACTTCGCCGCACAGCAGACGGTGACTTCGCAGGAGATTGCCGAACGGCGCCATATCCCCGAGAAATACCTGGTCCACATCATGCTCCAGCTAAAGCGGGCGGGCCTTGTGCGCAGCCTGCGGGGTTCTCAGGGCGGCTATTTGCTAAGCCGCGCTCCCGAGGAAGTTCGGCTCCTTGACATCGTCGAGGCTATCGACGGCGCCGTGCTCAGCCCGCTGCCCGTGGAGGACCGCTCGGCGATCATCCTCCAGCCCGTCTGGGAAGAAGTAGCGGAAGGTATTCGCCGAGTGCTTTCAACCATGACCGTGCGCAACCTGATGGAAAAAGCCGCCAGCGACAATATGTATTACATCTAGGTGGCAGGGCCACAGCCAAAGACCGTCATCCTCGCGAACGCGGGGATCCAGCGGCGACTTGGTGTGCATCTGCCGTGTTCTGGATTTCCACGTTCGTGGGAACGACGTGAAACGACCTTGTTTTTTCCTTATTGATGACTGAGGAGCACCCCGCATGAAACACCACGTCTTTTTACAGTCAACCCTGCTGTTGTTTGGCGCAATTGTTGCCCTCGCGTCTGTCGGCGCTTTGGCCGCCCCACAACCCAACGTCATTCTCATCATGACCGACAACCAGGGTGCCTGGAGCCTCGGCTGTTATGGCAACGCCGACATCAAGACACCCAACCTGGACCGCATGGCCAGGGAGGGCCTCCGCTTCACCCGTGCCTTCTCCAACAACGCCGTGTGCTCCCCAACCCGCGCCACCTACCTCACGGGCCTCATGCCCAGCCAGCACGGCGTGCATAAGTACATCAACCGGTCTGTCATGATGGGTCCCGAGGCCTACAGCACGCTCGAAGAATTTGACACCTTGCCCCAAATCCTCAACGAAGCGGGCTACGTCTGTGGTTTGAGCGGGAAATGGCATCTGGGTGCCAACATGAAACCCCAGGAAGGCTTTTCCTTCTGGGTCACCAAGCCGGAAGGCCATACCCGGGATTTTGTGAACCAGAAAATAATCGAAAATGGCGAAGTCACCACCCTCGAAGAGCACCAGACCCCCTATTGGACCCGGCGGGGCATTGAGTTCATCGAAGAAAACAAAGACCAGCCCTTCTTCCTCTTCCTAGCCTACAACGGACCCTATGGACTGGGCACAAGCGCTCTGACGGAACCCATCAATCAATTCGCGGATTATTACGCCGACAAAGATTTACCCTCCTTCACCCGCGACACGGCCCACCCCTGGCTCCTCAACAACCGAAAGATGCTCAACAACCCTACTGCGGCGCGCAAGTACGCCTCGGAAGTGAGCGGCATGGACGAGGGTGTCGGCGAAATCATGGCCGCCCTTCAACGGCTTGGGCTGGACGAAAACACGTTGGTTATCTTTACGGCCGATCAGGGATTGTCCGGTGGCCAGAGCGGATTCTGGGGCATGGGCGACCACACGCGCCCGCTCACAGCCTATGACTGGACCATGCATGTGCCCCTCATCGTGCGCCATCCGGGGGCGATAGATCCCGGCGGCGTATCGGACCGCATGGTCAGCAACTACGACCTCCTCCCAACGGTCCTCGGCTATCTGGGACTCGAATCGAAGCAGGCGGCCCAGCCTCCGTCGCCCGGCCGCAGCTACACACCAATACTTCGCGGTGAGAAGATCGAATGGGAAAACGAGGTCTTCTACGAATTCGAGAACGTGCGCGCCATCCGCACGGAGGCGTGGAAGTACATCGAGCGCATTGGCGAGGAACCGAACGAACTCTATCACGTGGAGAACGATCCCGGCGAGCGGCTTAATCTCTATGGTCGCGCCAAACACGCGGGCATACAGGCCCAACTCCAGCAACGCCTCCACGCATTCTTTGCAACCTATGCCGAACCCAAATGGGACTTATGGAAGGGCGGCGATGCCAAGGGCGGGCTGATGCTGGGCAAGAAACCCTACGCACGGTGAGACGAAACAAACGTACTTGTTTTTGATGTCACCGTGTCGCCGTGAATTGAGCCAGAAGGGTGCCACCCGTACGCGGAGGAGTGAAGCGGGGGAGCTTACGGGTGTAGATCTTCTGGGCAAATGCCAACGCGATTTCGACATGTATCCAAGGTGAGCTTTGCCCACAACCCAAATGCGTACTCCAAAAAATCAACAGGGGTGCCACCCTCACGCGGAGGAGCTTGCGGGTGCAAGTCACCAGAATATACGTTGTCCTAGAAAGAGACTGCGTAGCTTATCGAAGCGCGTTACCAAGCCAGGCAAGGACCTCCGTAAACCCGCACCCGCAAACTTAGCCGGGAACCGGCTGCGTGTGAGGGTGGCACCCTTGGCATCTCCTTTTCAGACGTCGAATATACCAAAAAGCCCGAGAGTTGAGTACGGCATTGAACATGTCATTAATCGTTACCACACAAAAACCTATAGAGATGGTCGCATAGAGCTTCTTGTCTTTTGTCGCGGTTCTTCCAGAATGAGGCACTAATGTGTGGGATTGCGAGGGTGCCCCGGAGGACCACAGGAACTTAGCCCAAGGTGAGGCGAGGCACGAGCGAAACCTTGGGAATAAAGGACAAATGATGGAAAAGCCCGCGAAGCGGTCGACGGAACAATGGGTTGTTTTCCGTCACCCGCTACGCGGGCTGGCGAGGTGTAACAGACACTGATACCTGGGGTTTTGCTCGTACCTCGCTTCACCCCAGGCTAAGTTCCGCCGTCCACTTCGTGGACTATAGAGCACGCAGTCTTATTGGTTTACCGATGATATCGGCCCCTTTTTGGTGCCTTCCTCAAGCTACCTGCTCCGCAGGTAGTTGCTAATTCCGCTCGGCGGCGGCGCCATCGTCCCTATCCAGCGCGGCACCCGGTGGCTCCAGGAAAAACAGACTGCTCACGGGTTCACCCAGCGCGGCGGCGATGCGCAGACAAATGAGAATGGACGGGTTGAGCCGTCCTTTCTCAATGGCGAGGATGGTTTGACGGGTGACCCCAACGATCTCGGCCAGATCGGACTGGCGGAGGCCTTTTCGGGTACGCAACTTCTTAACACAATTGGTAACGACGGTACTACAGATCATTCGCGTATGGTATCGTGTGGGCATGCGTCGTTCAAGTAGTTTTCTTGGTTTTTTCCTGCGGGTATCCGTGACCACGGCGTACCCGGTATCGTACAGGCGCGCCTTGGAGTTTTTCGTGAGTTTTCGATATATTTTTCCGATCTTAATGGTCGTCTTCGCGGCCCATTGCTACGCCCAGCCCATTGCCCTATCCGACTATCCATCCCCCCAGGAAGCGATCAATGCGAACCCCGGCGTTATGCTTTTCGTACCCCCCGGAATCCACAAAATTGAGGGGGCGCTCCATCTTACCACCGAGGGCAGCGGACTCTATGGACCCGGCACCATCGAGCAAACCGCGCCAGGTTCCACTATCATCACGATTGAAAACACGGCCAGGGTGCGCCTGGAAGGCATCACGCTCACCCGAAGCGCCTCGGATACGCCTGTGCGGGCTTCGGGGCTTTTTATTCACATGAGCCGCCTCATCGAAATTCGCGGCGTACACGTGGTGGATCACCATGCCCGTGACGCGGCCATCGAGGTGCGCGACAGCGACCTGGTCACCATCAAGGATTGCCTCGTCTACAACTACAAGTGTATCGCCATCGACGACCGCACCCAGTCGCCCCTTTATGGCTACGCATTCCGCGCCATCGACGGCACGGGCATCCTCGTAAACCGGAGCACCGGCACGGTCATTGCGTCCAATCGGATTATCGAGGACCGTCTCCTGCCCACGAAAGAAGCCCTGGCCCAATACAAGCTTGGCGAAGTCACCATCCGCCCCGAGAAAAAGGGCAAGCTCATGCCCCCGGAGGCGTGGGAAAAGAACTACGTGAGCAACTGGCACCAGGGTTCGGCCATTGTCGTCACCAGCCCCCGCGCCACGCACCACACCCAGATTCGCGGGAACTACCTCCAGAACTGCGCCCAGGGGATTGATATTCATTCGGATATGGTCGTCTGCACCGACAACATCGTGGACCACGGCCTGATGGGTGTAAAGATGACCCACGGCAGCCGCAACATCATCGTGTCCAACAACCTCCTGACCCATATCGACCTGTGGGGCATTCTCGTCAACCCCGGTGCGGCCTCGGAACATGCCGTGCCCGCTACGGACGACACCCCCGCGAAAGCAGGGAACCACGACAGCGGAATCCTCATCGCCAACAACCAAATCACCGACTACGGCTACGGCCATGAATACTGGAACTGGGGCGGCAAGCATGCTGATGCCGGGGGCAGCCGTGCCATTTCTCTCATGGGCAAGCAACTGACAGCAAACCCGAATCTTTCCGACATCCTCATCCAGGGAAACATGGTCTACAACGCAGGCCGCGACGGCGTTTTGGTGGACGGTGCGCTGGTGCAAGAAGGACCGCGTTATCGTTTTGCGCTCTACATCGAGTACGCGCCCGACAGCGACCATTTTCCGAAAAACGTGCGGGTGATGGACAATCTCTTCCATCCCGGACGGGACGGCGTGTGCAATGTAAAAATCCCCGGAGTTAAGCGCGAATAACCGACGACATCGACGAATGTTGTAAACCGTTGAAATTACTCAACGTTTAGCCGGATGCCTGTGATCTTTGCTATTCCCGGCGGCGAATGCCGTCGCCGCACGCCTTTATCCCATTCCCCCGGCTGTGGCACAATATACGTCCTCCCGAAAGCACCATCGTGACTGGCGACATAGCGTGGAATCAACCACGAGGAAACGATGTGCTTAGCGCCTTGGCTTGGAAAAAACCGGGCCATGGCGGAGCAGGACCATAAATCCTGGTTGTGGCCCAGCCACCTTGTTTTGTGCCGCTCGCCTGGGCAGGGCGTGTGTGGATTTGCCCCGCACGCCTGTCTCAACGCCACAAAAGGAGCTGTTTTCATGGCCGAACAAGATCTCAAAAAAATGTACCGCACCCAGACCGTAGGGGAATTCCCCGAGGGCTTTGACCTCCTCGGTCGGGCCTACGAGAAGGTGGAAAACCTTCGCTACGGCACCAATCCCCACCAGCCCGCCGCCTTCTACCGCCCCTCGGATAACCAGGGCGTGGTCCTGGGTCGCTACGAAATCCTCAAGACCGGCAAAAGCGGCCTCTCCCAGACCAACCTGGAAGACATGCAACACGCCATCGGTATCCTGAAGTTCTTGCAGCGCCCCGCCTGCGCCGTTATGAAGCACTGCAACCCCAGCGGCGTGGCCATGAAAGTGGACGGCCAGGAACTGGTCCAGATCTACGAACGTGCCCGTGATGCCGATGCCCAGGCCGCTTTTGGTTCTGTGGTGGTCTTCAACACGGAAGTGGACGAAGACACGGCTGTCGCCATCATGCAGACCATCGTGGAAGGTGTCGCGGCGCCCGCCTTTTCGGAAGCCGCTTTGGCCGTGCTCAACGACACCCCGCGCTTCAAGCGCAACAAGGAAATCCGCCTTATCAAGGTGCCCGACTTTTCCAGCCTGCCCAAGTTCATCGACGAAAAAGCCAGCGGCTTCGAGATGAAGATTTTTGACGATGGCAGCGTCATCCTGGCCCAGCCCTACCTCAGCCGGGTGAAGAGCGTGGACGACCTCGTCCCCGCCTACAACGAGCACAAGAAAAAGGGCCGCGTGGACATCGCGCGCCAGCCCACCGAACGCGAACTGGATGACCTTCTCTTCGCCTGGTACGTGAATATCCACGTGCGCAGCAACGGTGTCGTCATCGCCAAGAACGGCCAGACCCTCGCGGTCGGCACGGGCGAACAGGACCGCGTCGGCGCGGTGCAGCAGGCCCTCATTAAGGCCGGGCAGAAGTACAAAGGCAACGAGACCCTGGAAGGCGCGGTCATGTCTTCCGACGGCTTCTTCCCCTTCCGCGATGCCGTGGATTCCGCCACCAGTGCGGGGATTGCCGCCATCGTCCAGCCCGGCGGCAGCATGAACGACTTCGACGCCATCACCGCCTGCAATGAAGCGGGCGCCACCATGGTCTTCAGCCTGGAGCGTTGCTTCTCGCACCATTAGTGGCAGAGCCACGACCATGATCGTCATCCTCGCGAACGCGGGGATCCAGTGGTCACTTGGGGTGTTGCTGCCACGTTCTGGATTCCCACGTGCGTGGGAATGACGTAACACTTTTTAATAGACCCGCTCAAATCCAAACGCCCCCTTGCCAATGCAAGGGGGCGTTTTTCGGGGACTGCCTCGCCCACGCCTACCCGATGCAACGCCATGTCCATTGCTTCCAAATCAAACCGTCGGCTCAGGGTCAGGCACTTCAACAGGCGGGGCTGTACCCAAGGGGTCTCTTTCGTTTTTTATGGGACGTATACGTCGTATGGGACCTATGATTGCGGGATATTCTCTCGTGAATGCATGAGCTGAAGTTTCCATCTGAAAGGCACCAAGTTTACAGAGAAAACGTTATGCCATTACGGCTGATTCGACAATTGGGAGCGCGGGCGTCTCGCCTGCATTACACGCAAAGCGTGCGAAGTTTTCATGCAACGACGTTGCGCGATCCAGGCGAACCCCATGCTATACTCAAAGTCACTACGCGGCCACCCCCGAAAATCTGTTTTAGCAGATTCACCTACCAACCCAGGAGGGCATTTCATGAATACCCAAGATTGGCGTATCGGCATAATTTCTCTTTGCGTGTCGGTGGCTACCACCGTGCTTTTGGGCGCGGGCTGCTCAGGTGAATCCGTAGAACCGGCCCGGATCGAAGGCATTCTGTACATCGATGGAAAGCCCGCTGCGGGCGAAGTGATCCTGGATTATCAAGAGTCGCGCCATCTGAACGAAAAGGTCAACCTTGCGACGGCCAACGCAAAGGGCGAATTCGTCTTTGAGTCGGTGCAGCCAGAATCCCTGATCGTTGGGCGCTATGCCGCCGTCACACGACGCTCGAAGGTGGATAGCTCCGAAACCAACATGCCCAGCCATACAACGTTTCTCTTCCCTGAGCCGGGGGAAACGCTTCACGTAGAGATTGGCAAGGGAGGCCGAAGCATCACGGGCAAAATGCTGCTGCCGACGGGGGCTGAAGCGGACGTGTCCTGGCAAGCCGGGGACAGTCGATACTTGTGGAGCGATATATCCGAACCCACCCCGCCTGAGGGGCTTTCAGAAGAGGAAATGGACGGATGGTGGGACGCATTTCTGGAATCGGAGGAATACAAGGCGATTCGCAGCAAGGGCCAGCTATTTGTTGTCGATATTGAAGCGGATGGTCGCTTTCACGTAACCAATGTTCCCCCGGGAAAGTACCTCCTTGGTATTGAGCTTGGGGATGCCACTAAGCCAATTGGTGGCTTGGGTATCGGAGAACTGCGGCATGGGGTTGTCGTCCCCGATGATGGAAAGAGCGATCCGATTGAACTTGGCGAACTGGAGGTGGAACTATTCACGGTGTTGAATGCGGGGGACGTCGCCCCAGCTTTTACAATCACGACCTTGGATGGAAAGCAAGTAACACTTTCCGATTACAAGGGAAAATACGTCCTTCTCGACTTTTGGGCGACTTGGTGCGGTCCCTGCATCGCTGAAATGCCCAACATGAAAGAACTCTTTGAAAAACACAAGGACAATCCTGGATTCGCCATGCTCGGCCTGAGTCTTGACGGAGACAAAGAGGCGCTCAAAACGTTTGTGAAGGATGAGGGCCTGAAATGGGCGCAGGGCTATCTTGGTGATTGGTCCGAAACGGAATTACCCGACGCTTACGGCGTTCGGGGGATCCCCTCCGTGTTTCTGATCGGACCCGATGGCAAGATCGTGGCAGCGGATCTCTACGGCGAAGACATCGCAACGGCGATAGCAGAAGCCCTCGGCGAGTAAGCACGCTGATATCTACGGTGCCTCCGCTGTCGGATTGACGACACCAATCCAATACCTGCGGCATTTTCGCAAGCAGTTACAACCCCCTCACTCTGCCGATTCCAGAATCCGCGTCGCGAGGGCGTTGAGGCTTTCGTTGGCTCCCTTGGCTGATTCGGCCAGACGGCGGTGCAATTCAGGAGACACGCGCAGCACGAACTTGCCGGAATAGGGTCTGTTGGGATCTTTCCCGATTTTCGCGCAGTGCTCCAGGTAAGTCTCGACCGAAATCTTAAATTCTTCCCGCAGTTCGTCGATAGAGCGCCCCTGAAAGTGAATGGTATCGGGGATGTTGGTGACGATGCCGTAGAAGGAGTCATCCTCTGCGTCATAGTCCAGTTTGGCTTCGTAACCGTTGTAACTCAAGGATTCTTTCATCGTTCCACTCCTGCGCTGTGTAGAAATCGGCGAACCGCAACAGCGACACCCTTGCGTATCGTAGGTTAAGGGTGGGGTCGATGAAAGACTGCCACGTGCTCGCCCAATATCACCGTCACACGGGATCCACGGCCTTCTTCTAGGGTCGCGCCCAATCCGGTGAACAGCGACTCAACGTCCGCCCAACGGATGTTATTACCCGGCTTATCGCCGAGCAGTTTCTGGAGGGTCTCTCGTTGCTTGTTATTCACGACGCAATAGTACTATAGGCCCTTGAGGGCCTGTTATCGACAAAAAATTATGAGTTTGCGATGTCGTTTTCGGCCTGAAAGGCCTCAACAGGTTAGCCCTGGGCTAACCTGTTAGGCCCCTTCGGGGCGGTCGCTCATGTGACATGGCTGTAACGATTGTACGCAGGTTCGCCCGTTGCGCCGAAGGTGCCACTTCTTCCGGGCAACGTCCCGGAAGAAGCGTAGTATCTTTCGTCAAATTGAAACAGGACCTTGCCGCTATAAAATCAAATTTCCTGATCCCGACGGGGTTTTGGGTGATTTTCAGGAAATGAGGGTGGCACACGCAGGTGATCAAAGATACCGTGAGGGTGCCACCCGTACGCGGAGGAGCGAAGCGGGGGAGCTTACGGGTGTGAGGTCTCCCTCTACACCCCACACCCACAAGCTTAGCCGGGAACCGGCTGCGCGTGTAGGTGGCACCCTCCATGCTTCGCCGTTCGAGACTGAGGTGCCCGCTCGTATGGAGCAAAATGCACGCTGTTCAACGGCCCGCACCTTCGGCACGTGCGATGCAGACGAGACGCCCGCGCTCCCAACTTCCGTTGCCCGAAAACCTTTGCACGTCCCCACGGGGTATGGTAGAGTGCAAGACCCTTGTCAGCCCGCCTGATTGGGCATGGCGGCGCTTGGTATCAGCACACCACGCCGCATAACAAAAAGTGAATCAGGATGCCCTACAGCGCGTCCTGTGATTGTCAATAGACCAACACGGGTCCGCCAAGGATACAAGCTTCTCAGGCAGCCTCTGGCGGTTCTAACCCATCTGGAGGAATACGAATCATGCGTTTTTCATTGTATGTCGGCCTCGCGCTGCTGGTGGCCGTAGTGCCCCTGGCGGGTGCCGAGGGCCTTGCCACCGCCAAGATCACATTGAAAGCAGGCGACCACAAAGTCCTGAATCCACCCATCAGCCTGCCTTACGGCGGTCCCGAGTTGGACGGCCATATCGTCGTGGAAGAAGCTAAGACCGGCAAACACTTTCCGGTAACCGTGCGCAACGGCGAGTTCGTTTTCATCCCCGAAGGCGCCATGCCCGGCACCACCCACACCTATAGCGTAAGGGTGGAAAAAAAGGATCCCACGGTCTTCCCCAGGGTGCAGGTCAAACAACAGGGCGACAAGCCCATCCTTGATGTCCTCATCGACGATGTCCATTTCACCAGCTACCACTACTCCAATGATTGGAAGAAGCCCTTCCTCTGGCCGGTAAATTCTGAGGGACAGATAGGTGTCACCCGTAATTTCCCCATGGGCGAGCAGGAAAGCGAAAAGGGCAAGGACCACCCCCACCACAAATCCTTCTACGCCGCCTACGGCGAGATCACCCTTGTTGGCAAAGCCATGCCCAACGATAAGCCCGCCGATTGCTGGGCCGAAGGCAAGGACTCCGGTTTTCAACACAGCGACGAAGTGACTTGGGGTTCGGGCGATGCCTATGGCTGGGTCAAGGCCAAGAACACCTGGCAGGACAAGGACCATCGAGCCCTGCTGACCGAAGAGCGCGAATACCGCTTCTACGCCACCCCGGAAAAGGGTCGCCTGGTTGATGCTTTCCTTACCTTCACGGCTGATTATGGCGATGTGCTCTTCAGCGACACCAAGGAAGGCGGCATGGTCGCCATCCGCATGCGCCCCGAGCTTTCCTACGACAACGCTGTTATCACCAACGCCCAGGGCGATGTGGGCGAAGCCAACCTTTGGGGTAAGCCCTCCCCCTGGTGTGACTACTCTGGCAACATGGAAGGGATCGGCTGGCGCGGCCTGACGGTCTTCGACCACCCGACCAACCTGCGCTACCCCACAAGCTGGCACGTGCGCGGCTACGGCCTCATGGGCGCCAACCCCTTCGGCTACTCCTACTTCGGCTCCAAGGACCACAATAAGGGCCTGCTCCCCATGGAGAACGGCGACTACACCATCAAGAACAAGGAAACACTGTCCTTCAAGCACCGCGTTTACGTGCATAGCGGCGACGTGAAGAAGGCCGCCGTGGCCGACCGCTACGCCGACTTCGCCACGCCTCCCGAGGCCGAGTGGGTCGAGTAAAGGAATGGTGAATAGTGAAGTTAGAATGGTGAAATAAGCCACCGCCAATCGCAACCAAAAACGCCCGTCTTCCATGAAGGCGGGCGTTTCTTACGTTACGGAGCGGCCCGATAGCGGGTAAGCATCGACTCTTGTGGCTAAGAACCTGACTCCTCCCCCACCCCCCCACATAATTCACTATTCACCATTCTAAATTCGTATGCGTTCACGGCACGTTGTTCTTGGCGAAGCCAACGCCTTTTGTTCCCCTCCTTGGAGGGGTTAGGGGTGGGTTAGCGTGCGCAGGTGAGAATTAACCCACCCCCAGCCCCTCCGAGGAGGGGAGCCTTGTTGGCCCTGTGAACGCTTACCTAAATTCACCATTCTAAATTCGCTATTCTCAATTCTCCAACACCGCCAATACCGCCGCGTCGACGGGAAAGGCGCTGCCAAAGGACACATAGTCCACCGTGCCGTCGAGGTAGAGCACATTCGCACCCTCGGGATTACCCGCGAAACCGGTCGCCGTGAAAACCTCAAACATGACGGGAATGCGCAATTCGCCAATGGCACCTTCTTCGGCGTCCAGATGGACATTGCCCGCGAAGAGCTGTTCCACCCCCTGGCGCAACCGGAAAAAACGCCGGGTATCCGTTTCCACATCACCTTCCAGATCAATCACCCGCCCCGAATTCCTTAGCTCCGAAAAGGCTGTCATCGCTTGCCCGTCCAGCAGGGCATAGCCGGTATAGACATAGGACCGGGCCAGGATTTCATGGGCCTTGTCCCAATCCGGCGGCGACTGATTCAAGGCCTCCGTCATGGATGCCACCAGTGCGGGATCGTTGAGACTCGGACTCACCAGCAGGGCTGGATCCTTAATGTAGGTTGGGTACAAGCCTTCGAGATCGGGCACCCAAAGGTCCTCGCGGGATGTCAGCGGTGGATACCGATTGCCATAGGAGGCATCGCTATAGCCTTGAAACGCCTTTCCCAGGACGCGCAGATTCTCCGACGCAGCCGCACGCCGAGCCATCTCCCGCGAGCGGTTGATGGCTGGAAAAAGAATGATGACCAATATAGCGAGAATGAACAAGGGTACGGTCAACAACATGAACCGAAAGCCCCACGTGGCAATGCGCGTCTCCAGCGCCGCATGGCCTTCCGACAGGTGAGCCGCCGTATCCTCCGCGAGACCTTCCGGTGCCAATGCAGGGGGAATATTCCGCAGTAGGGACAAGACCGCCTCACCTTCGTCTATGAACTGCTGGGAGTCGGGGGCGGCCGCGAGCAGCCCGTCGAGTTTTTTCGCTTGCCGGGGTGTTTCCAGCGCCAAGACACGACGGCAGACCAGGCTGCGCGTTTTTCGTGTCGAGGGTTCCGGGGGACCAGACACCCCCAATGCCAGGCGACCAAAAGCCTGTGCGATACGCCCACGGGCCTTGCGGGGAGAAAAACGCAGTGTCGCAGCCGCAGCGTTTTCCGAAAGACCTGCGATTACCGTCAATAGAAGGCCCGCACGCTCCTGGTCGGACAGATCGCCCAGCCTTTCAACGACGGACGCCACCGCATCGTCCGATGCGCCGACTTCCAGATTGCAGCGACGTTGCCAGTCTTCCCACGGGGCATTCTCAGCCTTCTTCAGACCGCCCCGGAGGATCTTGTCCAGCGAAGAGCGCCCCTGGCCTTTCCGCTGCTGGCTCTGAAGCCAGGTCTGTGTGGCATAACGATAAACCCAGTCACGCACCGAGGACTCTTTTCGAACCCGGCCCGGATTCAGATAGAGGTAGAGCACCGTATCCTTGAAAACCGCCGCCGCCTCATCGGCCTTGCCCGTCAGCCAATAGAGATAATTGCAGACCGGCGCGCCAAAATGCGCCACAAAGGCCGCGCAGGATGTTGGATCGCCCCGACGCACCTGGGCAACCAATTCAGCCTCCTGGGCCGTGTCCGATTCCGTGGGAAGGGTTTCCGCCGTCATGATCTCCGCACGTCATTGTAAGTGCCAATACCCGACGCTGACCACTTGCCAACATCTGGGTAAGAGACTAACAGACACCGGTGGATCGTTGCCACCCTGCTTGCTGTAGAGCAAAGCACATACCGGCTAGTCCAGCGGCTTTGCATCCCGTAATTTGGCCGTGGCCTCATCCAGATGGATATAAAGCGCTACCCGCCGCTCTTCCACGCTGAGATCGCTGCCGGTAGGATCGAATTGGTCTTCCCCGAGTTGGCGAAGGGCGACTTCCAGTTCGGTCACGTGGGGAAGATAGTAGGGATCCCGGGTATCCTTGGCCAATGCGACGGCGCGCTCCATGTTCCATAGATTTACTTCCCCGGCCGGCAGTTGGAGGTAGGGCACCAACGCTGCCCGGATGCGTGCGCGACGGGACTCCTGGTCCGATGCGGTACCCCGCTTTCCACTCAGAGC
>JAJRPE010000182.1 GCA_024280935.1 Candidatus Hydrogenedentota bacterium | reverse complement strand
GTCGACCAGAGCGGCCATCGCCGTGACCGCATCCTCGGAACCGCGCCGCGCGATACCGTGGATCACGTTGACCTTCTGCGTCTGGGGTCCGTCGACGACCGCCTTCAACATCGCGGCAAGGGCAGCGTTGTCGGGTATGGACACCAAGGCCCGAATCGCGTAGTCCGCGAGGTCGGCATTGCCGATGAGCGCCGCCAGCGCATCCACGCTGGCTGCCGTACCAATCACACCCAGTTGGCGGCATACAAAGCGCTTGGCATCCACCGAAGCGTCGCTGCCCAGCAAAGCCACGAAGGGCGCTTCGAGTTTTTGTGAAACCGACGGATCATGGGCAGAATTCAATGCGGCATCTTCCAGCACGGCCAGTGCCGCGCGGGATTCGCCAAACTTATAGGTTTTCAGGCCAGACAAGGCTTCATCCAAGGTCTGGGCCTGCACCATCGTAGCAACAAGGGCGAGCAGTGCGCTGCACATCACCCCGCGAATATAGAACATTCGAATCATTCCAGTGCTCCTTTCAGAAGGGGGTTAGACGTGCCAGGGACCGCGCAGACAGGGGACCATCATGCGGTTGGCTTCATCATCGTTCAAGAATCGTTCCGCATCGGGATCCCACTGCAACTTCTTGCCGCGTCGCAGGGCGATATTCGCCATGTGGCACATGGTGGCGGTGTGGTGGCCCACATAGGCCGGTGCTTTGGGTTCGCCCCGGGTGAGCACACAGTTGACGAAGTCGGCATGGTGACTGCGGCTGCGACCGAGGTGGAGTTCGTTCGGCCCAATCACTTCTTTCAACAAGGAGTCCTGGCTGGCTTCGAGATCGCCGCCGTGGACATGGATAAATATCCAACCGTCGTCGCCCTCGAACTTCAGGCCCCGGGGTCCGATGCTCTCGCCAATCAACTGCACGCCGTCGGCGTACTCAAAGCGGAAGCTGTAGCCCATGGCCGTATTGAAGAGGCCATCCTGCGGAAAGTCGCCGGTGCCTTCCACCGAGATGGGCGTGGTGTGGTCCGTGCCATGACCCAACTGGGCCAAATCGAGAATATGGGCACCCCGATCCGTCATTTCGCCGCCACTGTAATCGAGGATATAGCGGAACCAGAAGTGGCAGCGTTTCTCCGTGTAGGGCGCACTGGGGGCCGGTCCAAGCCAGAAGTTGTAGTCGAAACCGTCGGGAATCGGCATCTCGGGCTGGGGACCGATGGGGCCATGGTTGTCAATGGGCATATTCACACGGACCGTGTGCAGCTTGCCAATACGGCCATTGCGCACCAACTCAGCGGCATAGCGTGCGTTGTCGCGGGAGCGCTCGTGGCTACCGGTCTGCAAGACCCGACGGTATTTGGTCACCGCGTCGAGGATGGCGCGACTCTCCGGGATGGAGTTGGCCAGGGGCTTCTCGCAGTAGATGTCCTTGCCCGCCTTGGCTGCGGCCGTGCAAATGACACCGTGCCAGAAGTCGGGCGTGGCGCACATAATGGCGTCAATATCGTCGCGGGCCAGCACTTCGCGGAAATCATTGTAGGTGGCGCAGCCCTTGTAGTCTTTCTCATTCTTGGCGGTGTAATAATCTTCCACCATCTTCTTGGCTTCATTGCGGTGTCCTGTATCCACATCACAGACCGCTACAACCTGCGCTTCGGGCACGTTCATGAGACCACGGGTATCGTGACGGCCCTGGCCGCCTTGACCGATGGAGCCGATGGTTACACGGTTGCTGGGCGCTACTGCACCGTCCAGCCCGAGGGCCGACGATGGAATGATATAGGGAAACCCGGCGGCCCCCACCGAAGCGGCGAGGGTGTTGCGCAAAAAGCGCCTCCGGGTCAACGGTCGTTTTGTTGCCATGGTATTTTCTCCAATGGTTTGGATGGGGTACTGAATAGATCCCGCTATAGTGACGAAATAAACTGACTGGGTCAAACTTTCCCTTGTGTAAATTGGGAACCACCTGCAAAGCAGGTGACTTGAGAAAGACCCCTGAAAGGAGCCGATCCCTGAAACTTCATTACGAAGCCAAAGCTGTTAGTCCCGTAGGGACGACATACCGTAGCCCAGCGGTGAAGCGAGGTACGAGCGGAACCCTGGGTAGGCCGACCCGCGAGAGAGTGAACCCCGAAGGGGTGGCACAGGAAGAATCAAAACAGGTTCCCAACAACGCTATGTCACCCCTTCGGGGTTAAGCATCCTATACGTTCGAGCTATCCCAGGGTTCGCTTCGCTCACGCCTGGGCTACGATATGCCGCCCCTCCGGGGCTAAGACGATACAGCACGCAGGTAATCGGTGTTTCCATATCATCCGGGTGCCACGGGTAAGCCCGCAAGAGCTTACCCGTGTAAAATCACTTTCTTTGTGTCTGGATAATTTCCCTTACCGACAGGAACCACACGGGTAAGCCCTGAAAGGCCTACCCGTGGCACCCGACACTATTCTTTGAGATCAATGGGAATCACTTGAAGCATCGACGAAGTTTCTTATCTGTTTTCCGTCCGCCAGTCTATACGCCCAAAATATGGGAAATCACGGCCATCTCAAGGGCTTCGTAATCCCGTGCATCAATCAACTGCTTTTCCAGGTTCTTGTCGAAGCTGCGGACCTTGTCCACCAAGGCCAGGAAGATATTCTTGCTGTTTTCCAGGTGCGCCGTTACACAGTCGCCCTTCTGGGTGCGCATGGCCTTAATGTCCAGACCGATGAAGCGCTTGGTGTCGGCGTAGTTCGCCGCCTCCAGCACCCGGACCTGGTTGTAGGCGGCGCGAAGGTTTGCCGCGCCAAAGGACTTGTCCTGGTCGAACTTCAGGCCATTCTGGTCATTCAGGTGAACGCTCAGCAGTTTCCCGGCGGCAAGCGCAAAGGCCATTTCGTCGGAGGGGTCGAGACCCGCGAGGACCGCATGGGCCGTCTCAATGAGGCCACCAACACGCTTGGGATCACTGCTCATACCGGAGAGGGCCAGGGCGTGGCCGATGGTGGGAATGTAGGCGTGATCCATGGGTTCGTTGGGCTTGGGTTCGATAGCGATTTCGATTTCGCTGTCGTAGTCCAAAATCGTATTGACCAATTCCAGGAGGCGTTGGTTGGCGACGATGGCATCCTTGGCCTCGCGGATGTAGGTGCCTTCGCGGGCCAGCCACAGCACGATCATCTTGGTGTCCATAGCGCGGGCGATGTCGGCACACTTCTTTGCGCGATCGAAGGCCCAGGCACGGACCTTGGGATCGTTCGCCGTGAAACCACCGTCGATACCACGCTCATCTTCCCAGAGACGGGGCGCGATAAACTCGCAAACAAGCCCTTCGCCATCAAGGACGGACTTCATCTCTGCCGCCTTCGTCTGCAATTGTTCGGGACTCAGCCCTTCCAGTTCGGGCACGGCGTCATCATCGTGAAACTGCACGCCCTCAAAACCGAGTGCCTTGTAGCTGCCCAATTTCTTCGCAAATGGGAGTGTGGGCCGCACCGTGGGACCAAAGGGGTCGTTGCCCTCGTTGATGTTCCACGGACCAAAAGAAAACCGGTAACCCTTGTTGTCGTTGCTCATGTGTAAATTGCCTTTCTCAAGCATGAAGATCGCCGTAGACACACGGCGCTTGTTTCGATATCCAGTGCAACCAACCGAGACAAAACACCCAAGGCGCTTCGGTGGCGATCCATACGCTAGCAGATTATGACACCGGTGTCAAGAATGGTGGACCAGATTCATGGTCGAAGACTCAAGGGAGACGCTACGGGTGCCACCTGATCGTGTATTCCACGTTCGGGTGCCTTGAGTCCAGAAGAACCGATTCCCAAATATTGACTCGGCAGTAGCCTTTGTTCATCGGATACATTATGATTGCGGCTGCAGAACCAAGCAGAATCAATATGCTCAGGGAGGTAAGTGATGCTTCTATTTTGGAATGTCAGATATCTGGACACAGAAGTTGGGGACGTGAAGGGTCGCGAACTTTTCCTGGACACAGATTCGTTAGATACGGTTACGAAGGCCGCCATCGAGACCGTATACGAACTCCGAGGTAACGGGCATGAACGAGACATAATTCGATTTCGTCATCTTTTTCGCGGGGATCGGCCATCACGAGAAGAAATGAACAAACTGTATCAGGATTGTAGTGGCAGTGGGTCTTTCTGCCTTCCCAATTACTTTGAAGACGACGGAGGACAGGAACTATCAATTCAAGAGGTAGGCGCGGCCCTTTCGGGCAATCCGCATACCATAACGCTCCCTGCGGGGATGAAAAAACATGAGATTGAATACGCACTCTCGGAAAAAACGCCCATTCCAATCGATCAAGTATCATTCTCGCAAGAACGGATTGAGCTGCTGGGCTACTTCGTCCGAGACTTGAAAGAGTTGGAGAATTCAGAGTTTTACAAAAATGGCCCCGGAACGCTCTCCAATCACGACGGCCTCAAAACAGCCGTTTCTGACGAAGAAATCCGATCCTTCGTCACAATATTTCGACGACTGTATATGCAGAAGGAGCGGGCAAACTTTGTGAAAGCGGTCGAGGTCTTCGCGAGTGCCATTCGAGCCAACTCACGTGCGGATTTTGTCAGTGGGCTTGGACACGAGTACAGCGCGGCGCTGAACAAGCCTCCAGAAACACCTCGTTCGTTTGTAAAGAGGAACTTGTCGTTCACCCGCAAGAAACTTCTAGATTCATTCATATACACTCAGTACGCCCACCAGCCACATGCCCAAAAACAACGTCAGTTTGAAGAGTGTCTTGCTGCTGTAGGTGACGATAAGCCTGTACTTACTTGGTTGTTCTTGACTGAAATCTGGAAAAGCGCACTGTTAATGTCTAACGCTGGCCAGTTCATTGCCCATTTATATGCCGCATATTGTGAATTTCATAGTGTCACTCCGCGAATCCTCGGATCGATAGCCGCCGACCACCGTGGCTTTGGGACACTAGAAAAGAATCAAGACCACCGAAATCGAGTTCTCCGCGAACAAACAAAGATCGTGGCCGATTCCCTATGGAAAGAAGCAGGCTGCCCTTCGGGCGGACTCGAGCAGTTCATTTCCGAGGCACGACGGCAACTGAAAAAAGCTATGGAATAGCCAAATATGAGGACGGCGCGGAACATCCAACGTTCTCCGCGCAGAGTTCCATCCCGCCGACTCGCGCCAAGCCCACTTTTAACTATCAACCGTCAACCGCCCCCTACGGCTTCCCTGCCGATGCCCGAACCACTAGACTCGTGGTCATCTCAATACGTGTGTCCCCGTCCGCTTGCGTGTCATCGTTTATCGTGCGAATCAACGCCTCGGTAACCTTCGCGGCGAGTTCTATCGTCGGCTGACGGATGGTTGTGAGGGGCGGCGACAACCGGCACGCCAGGGTGCTGTCATCAAAGCCCACCACGGAAATGTCATCGGGCACACGCAAATTCTTTTCGTAGGCCGCCTGAATGACGCCCGCAGCCATTTCATCGTTGCTCGCGAAGATGGCCGTGGGGCGGGGCTTCACAGCCAACAGAACACGGCCCTGCGCAAGCCCCGACTCAAAAGTGTAGTCCCCGGATACGATGAGTTCTTTATTCGCAACCACACCTGCGGCCTTCAACGCATCGTTGAACCCGTCAAGGCGCTCCCAACTCCCGCTGTAGGCTTCCGGTCCCAGGATAAACCCGATGCGCCGGTGGCCAAGGCCCAAGAGGTATTCCGTCATCTCCAGGGCGCCTTGATGGTTGGTAATCGTGGCGACCAGCCAGGGCAAATCGGGGTTGGACGGCTCAATGGAAGCCAGAGCCATACCGCCCTCAAAGAGGTGTTGATTGAATTCCGTATCGCTCGCGAAGGGCGGCAACAGGATAAGCCCGTCGGTGCCGCCGCGCATCACCAACGCCTGGAGCGATTGCTGGGAAGCCGCCTCGTCGACCTCGCTGGGGTGAATAACCACCTCGAAGCCATGCTCCGCCGCCTTCTGGACAATGCCCTGGATCACGTGAGTCAACCAGCCCGGCGGCTCCTCGGCCTGGTAAACCAAGGTCAGCACGTAGGAGCGCTTGCTCGCCAATCGCTGCGCGGAGACATTAGGCACGTAACCAAGCGCTGCTATGGCATCGTGGACCTTGCGGGCCGTCTTCTCGGTAACGTAATCTTCGCTGTTGATCACGCGGGACACCGTTTTTTTCGAGACCCCGGCTTTCTCTGCCACGTCCTGAATCGTTGCGCCAGTACTACAAAATTGGGGCAAATTCATTCAGGGTCTCCTCGGGGTCGTGGTTGGCGTGCCGCGAGCGTTAAACGGCACAAATGACCTGAGGGAGTATAGAAAATTCGCGTGGGACTATCCAAGGAAGAAGCGATGTCGCCCGCGCAACACTCCAAGGTGGGTGAGCCACAGCCAGGATTAATAGTCCTTGTCATCCGTTGTCTTAGAGGGTGTACGAAAAGTCTCATCGGCATCGACAAAACAATATGTATTTTTGGCCTGAAAGGCCTCAACAGGTTAGCCCAGGGCAACGCCCTGGGACTCGAACGCATCTAGGGAAAAAGCCCTGAAAGGGCGAAATAGAAAGTCATTGGGCATTTCATGGCCTCCTGTGCCGCCCTTTCAGGGCTTGGTGTGTATGGCATTCCATAACCCAGGGCGTTGCCCTGGGCTAACCTGCTTGGCCCCTTCGGGGCGGTCGCTCACGCGACATGGCTACAACGATTCCACATGGATTCGACTACTGCACCGCAGGTGTCGTTCACGCCCAATGCCGCAACCAAATGCAGACAGAGCCGCCAAACTCAATTTTTTCGATAGCAGAGCCAAAAGCATCTGGCCCTCCACACCAATCTTGACATTTTCGGTGGCAAATTGCGACTCTTATGAACCGGCTTGGAAGGAACCCCCTATGTTACGCGCTGAATCATTACGCAAGGTCTTCTACCCGCCCCGTGGCGCGGCGGTGGAAGCAGTGAAAGGGGCTACGTTTTCCGTGGAGCCCGGCGAGGTCTTTGGACTCCTGGGTCCCAATGGCGCGGGCAAGACGACCCTGCTGCGCATGTTGGGCACCATTATCTCCCCCACCTCGGGCCATTGCTGGGTGGGCGATGTGCGGACGGACGAGGCCAAGGATGACATCCGAAAGGATATTGGCTTTCTTTCCGGCAACACCAAGCTCTATGGCCGCCTCACCGCATCGGAGGTCCTTTTCTATTTCGGGCGTCTCTACGGCATGGAAGACGACAGAATTCAGTTTCGCATTGATGAAGTATCTGCGTTCCTGGAGATGGAAGAGTTTCTTCATCGCCGCTGCGAAGCCCTGTCCACGGGCCAGACCCAGAAAGTTTCCATTGCCCGCGTAATCCTTCATGACCCCAAGGTGCTCATCCTTGATGAACCGACCTTGGGCCTCGACATCATGACCAGCCGAAGCATCATAAAATTCATACTTCAGGCCAGGGATCGGGGCCACAGCATCATCTTCTCCACCCACTACATGACCGAAGCGGAGACTCTGTGTGATCGGATTGGGTTCATTTACGAAGGTGATATTCTCTCCATCGGAACCAAGCAAGCCCTCTATGAGGAGACCGACACCACGAATCTCCAGGACGCATTCCTCCGTATGGCCGATGAAGGGAGCGGAGTACGCTCATGAATTTCCGAATCGTAAGAACCATACTCAAGAAAGAGTTGCTGGACACCATCCGTGACAAACGCACGCTCATCATGATGATCGGCGTGCCAATCGTGCTCTATCCGGCCATGCTTATCCTGGGCATGCAAGGGCTGATGCTGGAGCAAAGCTCCTTGAGCAAATCGGTATCGAAAGTGGCGCTTATTACCGACGAGCCGGAACTCGTGGGTTCCTGGTTTTCGGAGAACGAAAAAATCGAGATTCTTGACTCAGACTCCCCCAAGGAGGACTTGGCCGCAGGGAAATTGGAATCCGTTATTCAGATCGAGGGTGCCGTTCAGACCGTCCTGGATGGGGGCGGCTCGGTGTCTGTTGAGGTCTTGTTCGACTCCACCGAGAGCACCTCCGGCCACGCCTCCCGACGGGTGCGCGACGGGTTGGAAGACCAGACGACGATGCTGCTGGACTTGCGCCTGAAGGATTTGGCGCTGGACGAATCCTACATCAACCCCTTGGGCATTGAGCGCATAGACATTGCCCCCCCGGCAAAAACAACGGGCAATCTCCTGGGCAGCATCCTGCCCCTCATTATGATAATGATGCTGGCCCTCGGAGCCTTTTATCCCGCTGTGGACGTGACGGCCGGCGAAAAAGAACGGGGCACTTTTGAGACCCTCCTTTCCACGCCCACATCGAAGCTGGAAATTGTGGCCGGAAAATTTCTGACTGTTTTCATCTTGGCCATGACAACCGGCCTGTTAAATCTTGCCAGTATGGCGGCAACCTTCGCGTTCATGTTTGCCCAACTGAAGCCGATGCTGGATGGCGCGGTACAGTTTGATATCCAGTTCCCACCCAGTGTCCTGCTTTTCTTTCTGCTCATCCTGGT
>JAJRPE010000181.1 GCA_024280935.1 Candidatus Hydrogenedentota bacterium | reverse complement strand
TCGTCATCGCCCTCGCGGAACAGGCCAAAGGCCATAATGGGGATGGCCCGCGAGTTGAAGCGCTGGAGAAACATTTGGTCCACGTCGTCGGGCAATACCAGTTTCAGGCGTTCGATCCGGTCACGAATTTCTGCCGCAGCAATGTCCATGTCGATGTCGGGGGTGAACATCATGCTGACGAAGAGGCCGTTGCTGTTGGATATGGTGCGAATGTCCTCCAGCCCAGGAACGGTACGAAACTCGCCTTCGACGGGAATGGCAATCTGTTGCTCCACCTGGGCGGGGGTTGCGCCGGGATAGGGCACGGAGACACCGAGAAAGGCCCGTTCCACCTTGGGCAGAAATTGCAGGGGAATCCGGTAGGTGGCGATGCCGCCCATGAGCACCATGCTCAAACTGAGCATGATGACCGTCACCGGGCGGCGAAGTGCGAACTCGGGAAGAGACATCTTCACGGTGTGTCTGCCTCGGAATTATTATCGGCGCGATCCTTGCCTGTGAACAGGTAGTAGACAACGGGGATTATGATGAGCGTGAGCACAGTAGCGGAAGTCAGGCCTGCCATCACGGTGACAGCCATGGGCCGCCGCATTTCCGATCCTTCGCCAGAAGCCACGATCATCGGCAGAAGACCAAGCACCGTCGTTACGGTCGTCATAATAATGGGCCGAAGGCGCACGGTACCCGCCTCGACGATGGCATCTCGCTTGCTGCGGCCGCGACTGCGCAGTTGATTGATGTAATCCACCAGTACGATGGCATCATTCACCACGATGCCCGCCAGGATAATCCCGCCCAAAAAGACCATAATGCTGAGGTCAATGGCCATCCAGTCGAGGGAATAGACCACACCGATAAAAGCGAGGGGCACGCTGGCCATGACCAGAGCGGGGTGCCAAAAGGATTCAAACTGGCTCGCCATGACCACGTAGACGAGGAAGATGGCCAACAGCAACGCGAAATAAAGGCTTGAATAGGAAGTCTCCAGCTCCCTGTTTTGTCCACCCAGTTCAAAGTAGTATCCCTGGGGCCGGTCCAGGGTGCGCACCGAGGCCAGAATATCGTGCGATACCGCAGCCAGATCACGGTTGTCTATATTGGCGGATATCACCACCACCCGCCGTTGATCCACCCGACGTATTTCGCTCGGCCCCTCAGCTACCTGAATATCGGTGACCGTGTCGAGCGGCGTGGCGGCATCGGCCGTGCCCAGATTGAGTTGTTCGAGTTCACGCCTACTGTCCAGAAAACGCTGCTCCGAGCGAATGCGAATATCGATTTTTTCCCCGTCAACGCTGAATCGGGTGGGCACATCGCCCTGCAGTTCGTAACGAATCTTTGCGGCCACTTCACTCACGGAGATGCCTCGTTCCGCGAGGAGCGCTCGGTCCGGGTGTATAATAATTTCGGGGTAACCAGGCTTCACACTCAATTCCGCGTCCGTTACGCCGGGCACCTTGGCGACCCGTTCCAGTGCGGCTTCGCCCAGGCTCCGAAGCCGGTCCAGGTCCTCGCCTACGATTTGGAGTTCGATAGCGGTCTTAAAGCTGAACAGAGAGGGCAACTGGAAGGTGATTTCTTCCGACGGTCCCACGGCAATTTGGGCACGCAAGTCTTCAATAATATCATCCTGAAAAACGGCTTTTCGGTCGGGGTCAACCAGCAGCACGGTGAACTCGGCCACATTCTCGCCCCGGTCACCGCCACTACGGCTGCTTTCCTCGCCCACTTCGACGGTTACCCGGTCGACATCCGGGTGTCGGCGCAACACGGCTTCCACGTCCCGCGCACGAAGCTCGGTCTGTTCGAGGCGCGTTCCCGCGTGCGTTTCCAAGCGGACGGTGAACTCCCCCTGCTTCATCGGCGGTATCAACTCGCTGCCCAGATTCTTCATCGTGTAGACAGCGTGACCGGCCAGCACCACGGTAGCCAACAGGATGACCGGGCTGAAACGCAGGGCATGTTCCAAGGTCGCCCCGTAGGCGGCGCGGAACGCATTAAAGGCGAGGTCAAAAAAGCGCAGGGGAAGCCAGAGGATGGCGCGCATTATGGTGCGAACAAGCAGGTAACTCCCCACCAGAACCAGGCATCCCGTAAATAAGAGGGAAACAGCAAGGGAGCCCAGCAGGCCCAAGGCCAACTGACAGAGCAACAGGGCCGTCAACAACACGAGAAGAAAGGGGAGAAAGAGGCCAGCGGGTACCTTCCGTGAGATACCCCAGGTAGGCCACTTCTTGCGAATGGCCATAATGGGTGCGAAACTCTCTCGTGTTGTGTTGCGCGCATAGTCCGCCATATAGGCCATGCCACGGGGAACAACACCGAGCACGGCAGCGGATAGACTGCGCTCACCATTATTTCGAAGGTCATGCCAGGCACGCAGTACCCAGAAGACCTGTGCGCCCTTGTGGGTCTCCAGCCCCGTTCGAGAAGCCACCAGGGGAATGAGATAGAGCGCGGTAAGGAGCGAGGCGAGCAGAGAAAACGTCACGGTCAACGCCAGGTCACCAAAGAGTTGTCCCGCAATGCCCTCGACAAAGGTGATGGGCATGAAAACACAGATGGTGGTCAGCGTGGATGCGATGACTGCGCTGGCTACCTCGCGGGTTCCCCGGCTGGCGGCCTCTACCGGATCATCCCCTTCTTCCTTGCAGCGAAAGATGCTTTCCAGCACGACGATGGAGTTGTCGACCAACATGCCTACGCCCAGGGCGAGGCCGCCCAGAGACATGATATTGAGTGAAATGTCACGCATGAACAGTGGGACAAAGGTGGCCACCACGGAAATGGGTATGGCAAAGCCGATGATCATGGTGCTCTTCAATTCGCGAAGAAAGACGAAAAGAATCATGAGGGCGAGGATGCCTCCGATAATGGTGGCATCCTTCACTTCCGCAATGGAGCCTTGAATAAATCGAGACTGGTCGCTAATCAGGGTAAGTTCCACCCCGTCAGGCAATTCGTCGAGGAGGTTATATACCTCCAACTCAGGGCGAACTTTTGCACCGTCCTTGCGCTGCTTTTTACGGATGTTTTCGCGAACCCGCTGCGTAACGTCTTCCAGGAAATTCAACTCTCGCTCGAAACCAAGGAGATCTTTTACCTGGTTGCAGACATCAACGGTATTGGCATCGCCTTCTTTGAAAATTTCGATTCCCACCGCCTCGCGCCCATTGATGCGGACGATGGTTTCCCGTTCCTTCGTGCCCATGTAAATCTTGGCCACGTCGGCCAGGCGCACCGGCCGCCCGGACACGGAGGTGATGATGGCATCATGGATTTCCTCGACGCTGCCGTATTCGTTGAAGGTGCGAACCAGGAACTCGGCGCGTCCGTCCTTCAAACGACCACTGGACTGGCTGATATTTTGCTGGGCAAGACTGTTGCCCACCATTTCCATGGTGAGTCCCAGGCTTTTCAGGTGCTGTGGATCCACCAGAACCTGAACCTCGGCTTCCTGCCCACCCTTCACCAATACCTGGGCGATGCCCGCTTTGGCTTCTAAATCGCTCTTGAGATGGCGTTCGGTTGCTTCGCGGATAGCCGTCAGGAGCTTTTGGTACTGCTCTTCCGCCGACTCGCCGCCCGGCCTCCGCTTGCCATCGGGGGCGGTAATCGCGATCTGCATGATGGGATCCAAGGTAGGATCAAAGCGGAGAATGACGGGCTTTTCGGTAATTTCCTGGGGCGCTATAAAGAGGTCAAGGCGATCACGGACATCCTGCTGGGCCATGTTCATGTCCGTATCCCAGGTAAATTCCATGATGATTTCGGAAAGACCAACCGAGGATACACTGCTGACTTCCACCAAGCCGCTGACAATGCTGAGCATCTCTTCGAGCGGGCGGGTAACGAGGTTTTCGACGACTTCTGGGGATGCCCCCTCGTACTCGGTCCGAACGGTGAGGGTCGGGTAGTCAATATCGGGCATGAGATTAATGGGCAACTGCTGATAGGACCGCAGCCCGAAAACGAGCAGTGTCAGGAATATCATGGCGGTAGTTACGGGGCGCCGAATAGCAATACCGTAATTCGACGTTGATGACTGCTGGGCTTCGCTCATAGGAGTCCTGTGTCGTTCAGTGGCCGGGAAGCGTCACGCTGGAGCGCGTTCTCTGAAAAAGCGCGTTGGCAATTTGGGAAAGGGGCGTTGCGAATTCTGTCGCCTGCTCGCCATGACAACCGTGGCGGAAGGGCAATAGCATGTTATCTACCGTGGGGGCCTTGGCGACGGCGTCCCTGACGGGCATCGGATTCCGCAGGGGCCTTCTTCTTCGCTTCTTCAAGCGCTTCGTCCGCATTCAGGGCCGCCTTGGCATCCAGCGCATTTTCAATCGTGGTTACCTCAACGTCGTCCCCATCGTTAACCGTCTGTTGGCCCAGCGTAATCACCAAGTCGTCGGCTTTAATGCCAGAAAGAATCTCGGTATAGTCACTATCTTCCAGGCCGACTTCGACTTCCATCCGGGTTGCTACGTAACGGCGCACCGATTCGCTCTCCGGCGTGGATTGGTCATCACCATCGACCGTGCTATCATCCGTGGCCGGTGTCCCCTCCTTGACTAACATAACGTATCGCCGTGTGTTTTCTTCGATGATGGCATCCTTGGGTACCGCCAACGCATCCTCCCGGGTATCCATCACAAGGCGATAGCGTGCGAATGCCGCTTCGCGAAGATATTTTCGATCTTTCTTGTCAAAATCAAGAATGACCTTGATGGCGCTGCTCTGCAAGTCAACACTAGGATTGATGCGACGAACCTTCGTCACAAATTCCTGATCACCCGCCGAATCGATGGTGACATAGGCCAACTGCCCAACACGCAAACGGGGAAGGTGCCGTTCGTTGATATTGATGGGCAACACATAGGAAGTCGGGTCGACAATCGTAAAGGCGGCGGTGCCGGAGCTGACCAACATGCCCTCCTGCAGCGTGCGCTTCGTTACGATCCCGCCAATAGGGGCGCGGATGGTCAGGAAGGAGAGCTGCACCTCCTGCACCTCCAGCGAAGCTTTGGCCTGTTCATAGCTAAATCTGGCATTGTCTCGCACTTCATCGGAGACTATGCCTTGCTTCACGCCCCTCTCGGCCCGCTCATAGGCGATCTTTTGTTGGGCGACGTTCACGCGGGATTGGCGAACCTGGGCCTCCATTTCGGCGCGGTCCAACTCGGCCAACACCTGGCCCTTTCTGACCGTGTCGCCTTCTTCCACCTTTATGGAGAGGCAGTGACCGGTACCTTTCGCCAGAACTTCGACCTGATTTTCCGCAGCAATTCGGCTTGTTTCTGACAGATACTCTGAAATGTCGCGGTGTACGGGCAGTTCGGCCTCGACCAAGGCAACCGACTTTATCGGCGTGTCGTCAATCTTGGCATCCACTTTGTCGTCGCGATCACCGCTGCAACCAACCGCAACGAAAAGAAGTGTGAGTAGCAGTATGCTATATCGTGCTCTATGCATGAGCGGTGGGAATCCTTTTTATCATTCGACCTGGAGTATTGCAGAAGCTTTGGAAACGATCTTACCGCGTCTGAAGTGGGGGAAAGCGTCTTGGGCGCGTCCGCACACGCCACACCCTACATCCGATCGTAACCACATGTTACACAAGCGCCAGCGTCTATCCACCCCTATAGTGCCAAGGCTGTTACAGCCTCCCCATTGGCGAGAGTACGCACGCGCATGCCGAATTATACCAGTAATTTGGGCGAAGTGTGCAATCTGACCACGACATCTTCTATTATAGATTCGGAAACGTGAGGGCACGCGCAGGTGTCCCGCGAATATATTGTTGACACAGAACTGCGAAAATGGCATGATGCCATCATGAATGACGGTGCCTCCCTGGACCATTGTGGTCCAATGGTGTCCTATTTGGCGGAAGCAAGGAGCCTTTTGCATGTGTGCTATTCGGGGTAATGTAACTCGTTTACTCTTAATGGTTTGTCTGACAGCTATCTTGGCGGGCTGTCCCCTGAAGGGGGACAATGGCCTCACCTTGCTGTTGACGCCGGAAACCTTGGACTTTGGCGCGGATGAGGAAACCCTCACCTTACAAGTCCATCGCAATTTGACCAACGCACCGGTAGAACCCGTTGTTGTTTCATCGAGCGAGTCTTGGATTGTCCCAGAGGTTTGCACCAGTGATTCGGACAACTGCTTGGGAACCGGCATCGTGGACCGTGTGCTCATCCCAATCCGGGTTGATCGCACAAAGATGTTGCTGGGGACGAATCGCGGCGAGGTTTTTGTTGAGACTGGCGGTGCAGCCTTGCAGAAGCTGGTCGTTTTTGCGGAGGACATGCTCTTTGTGGACTTTCGCGTCAGCAATCGGCTGCCCGCAGTCGGACAAGCGGTCTCCTTTGAAGATGCGTCCGAGAAGACGGACAGCGCGGGCGACACGGTCTCTCGATTGTGGGATTTCGGCGATGGTACCACCAGTAGCGCAACGGATCCCGTACACGTGTATAGCGCCCCGGGCCTGTATAGTGTGAGTTTCACGGTGACCACGGCCAATTCGGCGGAGACCGCACGGAAGGCCGCTTGGATTACGGTGGGCAGTCCTGCTGCAACGGTAGACTTTGAGGCCTCGTCGACGAGTGTCTCCGAGGGTGATTCCGTGGTGTTTACGGACCTGTCCGTAAGCTCGACCGAACCCATTACTGGTCGCCTCTGGGACTTTGGCGATGGCCGGACAAGCACGAACGCTCGGCCCGAGCACCAGTACACGCAAGCGGGTGCATTCACCGTGTCGTTGACGGTAATGACGACGAACTCCAGCAATACGGAGACCAAGTCCAATTATATTATCGTGCAGCGAAAAGTTGCGCCAGCAGCGCGCTTTTCGGTAAATCCCTCCAGCCCTGTAGCCTTGACCACGGCAACCTTTGGGGATACCTCCGACGCTGGTTCTGCTCCCATCCTGGAATGGTTCTGGGATTTCAGCGATGGCACGACCAGTCGAGAAGAGAATCCGACCCACGTCTTTGAGGCTGGCGGCGACTACAATGTGTCATTGTCGGTTGTCTCGGCCCACGGTAGCGACACGGTGACAGAGGTCGTGGCGGTCCAGGTTGTGGTGCCTACTGCGGCGTTCGCCATCAGCGATGCCACGCCCTTCGTTCTCGAGAATGTAAGTTTTACGAATTCGTCAACCGATGGATCGGCACCCGTCACCCAGCACATTTGGGAATTTGGAGACGGTGCCAGCAGCGTGGAAGAGAACCCGACCCATGCTTACAACAGCGCGGGTGATTTTGAAGTCCGGCTCACCGTTGTCAGTGCTCACGGCTCAAACACGGCGAGCAGCCCGGTAACGGTTTCCTTCATGCCGCCCACGGCCGCCTTCAGCGCGGCAACGCAGAGCCCCAACGTGGGTGATGCGGTGCAGTTCACCGATGAATCCACGCCGGGCACTGCGGCGGTAAATAGCTGGCTCTGGGACTTTGGCGACCCGGACAGCGGCGCGGCAAACGCGAGCGCCTCGCAGAATCCGACGCATACCTATAGCGCATCGGGCTTTTACACCGTGACCTTGACGGTGCGCACGCCAGTGTCATCGAACAACACCGACACCCTCGTTCGGACAGACTATATTAACGCGGTGCAAGCCCCGACACCGGCATTTACCTCTGAGGCGACCAACCCAGACGAGCCGGATAATGTTCAGTTTACCGATGCTTCCGTTGAGGGGAGTGAGGCAATTATTGGTTACCTGTGGGACTTTAACGATATCGACAGCGGTGCCAACAACAGTAGCACCGCACAAAACCCGACGCACCGTTTCAGCACGGCGGGCACCTTTACGGTTACCCTCACGGTGCAGACCGCAAATCGCTCCGCTTCGGTTTCCAGTATGGTGACGGTAGTCTTTATACCGCCCACGGTGGACTTCTCCGTAGAGACGGTGGAAGATGTGCCGAGAGAAGGCGTGCTGACTGATGGCGCGTTGACAACGGACACGCTACAGTTTAACAGCTTGGTGACGTTGGGTACGGAAATGGATGCTGGTGCCTTTACCTACGCGTGGGACTTTGGTGATGGCAACACAAGTGACTTGGAAGAGCCAACCCACAGTTACGACAACGGAGGAACGTACACCGTGACCTATACGGTGACTACGTCTACGGATGTCGTCGCGGTCAGTCAGGTGATAGAGGTAGATGAGCCGCCTGTACCCGACTTCGGCGCGTTGCCGCAGGAAGCACCTACCAACGCATCGATCCAGTTCTTTGACCAGTCCGACGCTACTAACAGCGAGCCGATTCTGGGGTGGTTCTGGACCTTTGGCGATGGCGAGATAAGTGTGGAGCAAGACCCAGCCCATGTGTACACGGTGGTCGGAGATCACACGGTTACCCTGACGCTAACCTTTGAGCACGCGGCAACCGGGGTGTCCATGAGCGTTACCGAGACGAAGGCAGGGTTTATCCGAATCAACCCATAGTCAGCAAAGATCTTCGAAGCGCCCTGCTCCAAGGAGTGGGGCGTTTCTCTATTTTTGAAACGCTCTTTCCAGCCGGGGGCGGAGTCCGGGCTTCGCACAAATGCGGATGTGACATTGACTTACGCTTTCGGTGCGTGATATTATTTCCGGGTCTGTGGTATCTGTTTGGACACCGACGGCCCCTACCCGCATTGCTCGTTGGGGGTTTGTGTCTATAGGCGCGTCCCTCATCGGGGCATCAAAGAATTGAGAGGAGCACCATGACCAAAATGAAGATCGGTTTGGTCGGGTGCGGAAATATTGGCGCGGATATCTGTATTGCTCTCCAAAAAGGGGGCATACCCGCAGAAATAACCGCCCTGACCGATGTCGACGAAGACCGTGCCGGCGTGCTCCTTCGGTCATTTCAATTGAACGCACGAATTTGCACGTTGGATGAGTTGGCAAAGGAAGTCGATTTTATCGTGGAATGTGCTGTAGGCAGTGCGGTACGCCAGGTTATCAAAGCAGCCATGCAACACCAGAAAGATTGCCTGGTCATGAGCGTGGGCGGTCTGATGGCGCTGCGAGACGAACTAAAAGATGCCGAGGAACGTGGTATTCAAGTACGCATACCGTCTGGGGCCCTTTGTGGATTGGATGGAATTCGTGCTGCGATGGAGGGTGGCATTCACACGGTCACCTTAACGACACGCAAGCCGCCAGAAGGGCTGGCCGGTGCGCCGTACCTCGTCGAGAACAAAATTAACTTGGAAAATTTGATCGAGCCGAAGGTGGTTTTTGAAGGAACTGCGTTGGAGGCGGTGAAGGCTTTTCCGGCCAACGTAAATGTGGCCGGTGCGCTGAGCCTTATTGGCATTGGCCCGGAAGAGACCACGGTCTGCGTGATTGCTGATCCGAACGCTACGATGAATAGCCATGAGGTGGTCGCCGAAGGCGCGTTCGGAAGCCTGAAGGCTGTTACGTCGAACTTGCCTTCGCCGCGAAATGCGAAGTCGAGCTATCTGGCTTCCCTCTCGGCGAGCGCGGAGTTGCGAGCAGCGGCCTTGGCTTTTAGTCGGCGTTGCGTCGAGGTATAGATTTTTTTTCGTCTGGGCAGCCAGGCCAATGATTTTTCTAAAGAGATAATGATGAAGACCCCGTGGTGCAGTGTTGCCCACAGGAATACAGAAAATGGAGATGAACCATGTACGCTGTAGTGGTTACCGGCGGTAAGCAATACAAGGTCACCGAAGGCGACCGCCTTCGGGTGGAGAAGCTAAACACCCCGGTGGGCGAAAAAGTTGAATTGGACAAGGTCTGTCTGCTGGTCAAGGAAGATGGCATCGTCGCCGAGCCGGATGCTCTTAGCGGTGTCAGCGTTATCGCCGAGGTTACTTCCGAGGGTAGGCGAAAGAAGATTAAGGTGTTCAAGAAGAAGCGCCGTAAGAATTACATGCGCACTTATGGGCACCGGCAGCAGTTCAGCGAAATTACCATTCGCGAAATCAAGGCATAAAGGAGAGTTTCTCATGTCACACAAAAAAGCAGGCGGTAGTTCCCGTAATGGTCGCGATAGTGAGGCTAAACGCCTGGGCGTGAAGCGCTATGGCGGCGAAAAAGTCATTGCAGGCAATATTATCGTTCGTCAGCGTGGCACCAAGTTCGCTGCGGGAAAAAATTGTGGTCTGGGTAACGATCACACCCTCTTCGCCCTGACCGATGGTGTTGTAAACTTTCGTTTTTTCAAGAAAGGCCGCCAGTGCGTTGACGTTGTTCCCGCTGCGGAATAGTGTTAGCCCTGCGCACCGATTGCCATGTTCGTAGATCGTGTTCGAATTAAAGTGATCGGTGGTCGTGGTGGCGATGGCTGCTGCAGTTTCAGGCGAGAAGCGTTTGTTCCTCTCGGTGGCCCCGATGGGGGAGACGGAGGCCACGGCGGCGATGTTATCATCGTTGCCACATCTCGTTTTACGAGCCTGACCGATCTTCGTTTTCATCCGTACTGGAAGGGAAATCGCGGAATCCATGGCAAGGGCAAGACTCTCCATGGCCGTCGCGGAAAGCCCATGATGGTCCAGGTTCCTTGTGGAACCGTCATCCACGATTTTGAGTCGGGGGATGTCCTCTGTGACCTGATGGAAGATGGGCAGACTTTTCTTGCTGGAAACGGTGGACGGGGCGGCAAAGGTAACACACGCTTCGCCACGGCCAACAATAAAGCGCCGCGATTCGCGGAAAATGGCGAGCCTGGCGAAGAGCGGGAATATCGGCTTGAGTTGAAGCTCATCGCGGAAGTGGGCTTTGTTGGTCTGCCCAACGCTGGAAAATCCACCCTTCTCTCCGCCATATCGGCGGCCAGCCCGAAGATTGGCGCCTACCCTTTCACCACCATCACGCCCAATCTCGGCATCGTCCCTCTGAGCGACTTTAGAACCCTCGCGGTGGCAGATATTCCCGGCATCATTGATGGCGCTGCGGAAGGCAAGGGGCTGGGCCACGATTTTCTTCGCCATATTGAGCGCACCCAAGTCTTGCTTTACCTTATCGATTTGGGTGACGACGATCCCGAGGAAACACTTCGCACGTTACAAAACGAACTGTTCAAACACAGCGAAGTCTTTCAAGAGCGTCCCTATCTCTGTGCGCTCAACAAGATCGACATCACGGAGAACCGGGAACGTTGTGAAGCCCTGCGAGATGTTTTTCCCAAGGTTCACTTCATCTCCGGTGCCACCGGAGAGGGTATCCCTGAACTCATTGAGGCCTTGTGGCAGGAAGTTGACCGTCTGCGGCAGGAAGCGAAAGATAACCCCGAACCCGCGCCGCCGGAGCACGAATACACCTACGTCGCACCTTTCGAGGTGGTACCGATCAAGAGCGGCTTCAGAATAGAGGGGAAGCGCCCCATTCGTGCCGTCCGCATGACGGACTTTCAAAATTCAGAAGCCGTGGTACACCTTCAGCAGGTCCTCGACAAGATGGGTATATTCAAGGCGCTCAAGCGGATGGGAGCCCAAGAGGGCCAATCCATCTTTATCGGCGATCTCGAACTTGAGTATCATCCCGAGTAAGGCCCATACTACGCAGCAATGAGTCGTCGCATCGTGGCATAGGCATCCCGCCTGTGTTTGTAGTGCCTTAGAGGGTGTATGGAAAGTCTTATCGGCCCTTTTGGGGTCTGCTATCGACAAAATAGTATGCGTTTTTCGGCCTGAAAGGCCTCAACAGGTTAGCCCAGGGCCACGCCCTGGGTTTCGAGCGTGCATCGGTGAGCAAGCCCTGAAAGGGCGAAATAGAATGCGATTGAGCATGCTATGGTCTCCTGTGCCGCACTTTCAGGGCTTAGTGTGTTATACGGGGCATTCCATAACCCAGGGCGTTGCCTTGGGCTAACCTATTGTGCCCCTTTGGGGAGCAAACCCTAACCGAAGGTCTATTGAAAGTATTCATAGTATGACCGCGAATACTTGCTTCGTATATGCCCATAAAGAATGCTGACGAATGAAGTTTGATCCTGACGCTGTACATACACTCGTGCTGAAGATTGGAACCAGCCTCCTCAGTGGCCGTCTTGCCTTTGAGGGCCAGGTCATGGAATCAGTAGTCAAGGAATTGTGCGCACTCAAGAAACAGCACAATATTAATGTGCTTCTTGTGAGTTCCGGTGCGGTTGGCTGCGGCATGAAAACGCTCAACCTGACTCACCGGCCCGAGGCGCTTCCTGAAAAGCAGGCTGTGGCTGCCGTAGGCCAGGCCACGCTCATGCACTACTACGAAACCCTTTTCTTGACCTACGGGGAGGGTCTTCACACGGCCCAAGTCCTTCTTACCCTCCGCGATCTGGATCAGCGCGACAGCTACCTCAACGTCCGAAACACGATTCAAAACCTGTTCAGGATGGAGAACGTCATTCCCATTGTCAACGAGAACGACTCCACCGCCATCGAACAACTACGCCTCGGCGACAATGACACGCTGGCCGCCAAAATCGCCGCGAAACTTAGCGCCGGTCTCCTTATCATTCTCAGCGATGTAGACGGTATGTACGCAGGCAACCCCAAGGAAAACCCGGAAGTATCCCACATCCCTGTAGTGACTGAAATAACACGTGCTATCGAGGAATATGCCGGTGGTGCGGGCACGCAAAACGGAATTGGTGGTATGCGTACGAAAGTCGACGCGGCGCGTATCGCGATGGCAGCGGGGGTCCCCACAATTATTGCCGATGGGCATACCCCCAACATCGTTCAGAGCGTACTGGCTGGCTCCGCTCGGTGTACGCGCTTTGAGCCGGGCGAGGCCGCGCTGTCACAGCGAAAGCGGTGGATAGCCTTTGCGCGCAGGGTTTCAGGAACTCTTCAGGTCGATGCTGGGGCCTGTGATGCCATCCTGACGCACGGGAAGAGTCTTCTGCCTGCGGGTATAACCTCGTCCAAGGGGGTCTACCGGGAGGGAGACGCGGTGGAAATATGTGATCCTGGCGGGGTCCTTATTGCCCGTGCGCTGGTCAACTATTCCAGTGAAGACGTAACAAAAATAATGGGGCATAGAAGCCAGGAAATCGCTGCCATACTCGGAGACAAGGCCCACGACGAGGTTGTTCATCGCGACAATCTCGTGCTCATCTAGCAGCCCGTCAGTTCTCCAAGACATTGGGCATGGGGGGACCGCTATAGGGGGCCGTACCGGGCGTAATTCCATCAGGTGCATTCAGCGGCGCGGATTCCGGTTCTTCCGGGGCCGAAATCATGCCATAGTAGCGTCCCATCCAGTAGGCATTCAGCCAGCCGGATGGATCCACGACCATGCGACCGCCGCTTTCCCCCTTCGATGCAAGGGTAGAGTCGGCCCAGCGAAGGGGACCCAGTGAGCGGGGCGAATAGGGACATCCGCCGCCCGCATAGGGGATGTAGCCATCGGGGGGCAACTTATCGGTGCGGTAGGTATTGTCCCAATCGTACCTCACCCGATCGAGGGGCCACTCCCGAAGGTGCGTAACGGCCTGCCCCGTCTCACAATCATCGCCCGTAAGGCCGCCATAGATAAAATTAAACCAGGGAATGTGTTCGATGCGCTCTATTTCATAGCTTCGGGCCAAGCTCCTGCGGTAGAAACTTCGCAGATAGGGATCCACTTCGTACTGGTTCTTCCGGTTCAAGGGTACGGTGCAGTTCAGAGCGACTTGCTTTGACTGTATTTTTTCCTCGCCGTTGAGCGCCGAAGGTGCGTTTTATATCAGCCTGGGGCAACGCCCCAGGTCTCAAATCGGACAGAATTCAGGGCTGAAGGCCCGGCCCATAATCCAGCGGGAAATGGGCCTCTTGATTGGTATGAAACGGGCTTTCAGCCCTGTGGAATGGCTACATCCAGAAACCTGGGGCGTTGCCCCAGGCTGGTATGAACCCGGACCTTCGGCCCTGTAAAGCAACATTTTTGTGATCGAAATCTCGGCCATCGAAGGTGAACAATCGGTCGTAGCCGAGGCAGTAAAGTGTTTCGGAATAATTGCCCAGGGGCTGAATCGGACCGGGGCTAACCTCGCCGCCGGGGAGGGGATGCAGAGCGCCCTCTCGAAACTCAAAGAGACTGCGGGAGGTTGTCACCACGAGTTTTTCGGCAAACGCTACAATGTCCACGTGGTGCCCAGTGCCAATTTGAGTCCAACGTGCGTCATCGAAGTGATGCAACGCCTTCTTCGTAAACACGAAAAGCTTATCGTTGATAGTCCGCATACGCTCCACATACTCTTGTGGCCCTCCCCGGGTAGCCGCCCACCGCCCATCGGACTCCAGGCACCGGACACCATCACCAAACCCGGCATAGACCGAACCGGCCAACACGGCCAGCGCCCGGATCGGTTTTGAATAGGTATGCGCTGGCCGACCTCCTGAAGGTACGGGGTGTCCGTTATAGGTTTCCAAAGGGGCGTGGCTCTTTCTCCGGCCAATGCGCCCTGCCAGGCACGGAAGAGGGTGCAGACACAGCCTGCGCAGCACAACAGCATTCTCATGTATGGAGTCTCCTCAGGCCTATGCCCGTCGTATCAGACACAACGGTGTCAAAGAATACCGCATACGCCCGTACCCAGCTTCCCCCGCATAACGGTAACACCCAGATGGATTACCTGGTCAAATTATTGTTTTACGTTTAATTTACACGGCTGATTGCGTTAGCATAGCAGAAAGTTTCTTGAGGAGGCTGGATGTGAACGCAAACCCGGTTACATGGGAAAGCGGTACGCTGACGATTATTGATCAAACGCTTTTGCCTGCCGAGCTGAAATACATCACGCTGGACACCCTGGACATGGTCTGGAGCGCCATTAAGCAGCTTCAGGTGCGCGGTGCCCCCGCGATTGGCGTGTGTGCCGCTTTTGGTGTCCTTGTGGGCCTTAAAGAGCGACACCCGGCTACCCTGAAAGCTGCCCGTCATGCTTTGGGCATCGTCGCCGATCATCTTGCCACGTCACGGCCGACGGCGGTTAATCTTTTCTGGGCGCTTGATCGAATGCGTTCCGTATCCGTCGCGGGTGATTCCGACGACGCGCCATCCCAGTTTCTGGCGGCCCTGGAGCGTGAGGCCCAAGCCATTTACGATGAAGATCGGTCTGTCTGCAAGCGCCTCGGCGCGTATGGCGCGCCCCTGATTACCGATGGCGATGGCGTGCTGACGCATTGCAACGCGGGTGGCCTGGCCACCTCGGGTTACGGCACCGCCCTCTCGGTGATGTTTTGTGCCCACGAAAAAGGGCGGCGCTTCCGGGTCTACGCCGATGAAACCCGCCCGCTCTTGCAGGGCGCTCGTCTTACGACGTGGGAATTGCAGCGGGCCGGGATCGACGTTACCCTCATCTGCGACAATATGGCGGCGCAGGTCATGCGCGAAGGCAAGATAAACCTGGTCATCGTGGGTGCGGATCGGGTTGCCGCCAATGGGGATGCGGCCAACAAGATTGGCACCTATGGTGTTGCGGTGCTGGCCAAGGCCCACACTATCCCGTTCTACGTGGCGATTCCCCATTCCACGCTGGATTGCGCCTTGCCTGACGGGGACGCCATTCCCATAGAAGAGCGGGATGGGGCCGAAGTTTCTCACGCCTTCGGGCGACAATGTGCCCCGGACGGAATCGCCGTCTACAACCCGGCTTTTGATGTTACGCCCGCGCGCCTGATCACGGGCTTCATTACCGAATCGGGGATCGTTCATCCGCCCTTTTCAGACCGGCTGGCTTTACTTGCCGGAAAGCAGGGGAACCCATGAAGGAAGCACTGCCCTATGTATGAGAGCCTCGCCAACTTCATCATCTCCCGCCCGACAGAAACGATCCCGTTTCTTTACCTGGAAGATATTGCGCTTTGCGCTGCCTGGTTTGAATCGCAATCGGATAACGACGAAATCACGAATAACTATGGTCAGTTGCGACAGGTTTTCGATCAATGGGTCCGCGAGGTGGTCGCCCCGCGAACGGATACGGAAGGATACAGACAGCAGCCCTTGATTCGCGAATTGATTGGCGAACTGACTGAGGGACATGCAACTCGCCTGGAGCGTGATGAGCTTGATCTACTTTATTTCGCCGTGGGTTTTGCGCGCCGCAGTGGCAAGCTGGATATCTTCCGCCGCGTCCTTTCATGCACGGCGCCCCATATGAAAAGCATCGAGCGGGCACGCAACCTGAAGCCCGCCGTGCCGGATTGCCCAAACTTGGGCGCACGATTGGCCGTCGTCACGGAAGACGATATCAAGAGCGCGGAATTGCGTGACGTCAGCACGTTCGGCGGACTTAACCTCCCCATTCGCGGCCCGGTGTATATGCGAAAAGGAGCTCTGAAGATCATGTCCGGAATTCCGGCGGACTGCACCGTTGTTGTGGATCAAGGCAGTTGCTGTGTGCGCGGGAATGTAGAGGGCAACCTGGCGATCACCGACTCCTGCGATATTCTGGACAATATCTCAGGCGTCGTCGTCGCTCGCCGCGGGAGCGTAAACGCGAAGGACATTTTGAATCAGGCTGTCGTTATTTCCAAAGAGGATTCTGTTCGGGCCATGGCGGCGGAGTCGCCAAAACTGGTATTCGCCGCCCGCGAGATTTGCATGAAGAACGATGTTACGGGTGGACGTTTTCTGGCCCGCAACGCGACTTTTGAAAGTGACCTCTGCGGCGGTGATTTGTTCGTGACGGAGCGGGCAGACGCCCGCAATTTCATCGCAACGGACGAGCGGCCTCTTCAGATATGTCTTCTTCGCGGGCTTTCCTGCCAGGACTACGGGGAAGTGCTGACCTTGGAATCGGGCACACTGCTGAACTCCGCCATGAAACTCCGCCAGCGTCTCAATCACTTGGAAGAACTCAGTGAAATCGCCGAACGGGAAGCGGACGATTTTGCCGGCAATATACTCATGTATATCCTTGGTGACAGCGGAATAAATGAGCGTATGCAGGATATTGAGAAACAGCGAAGGCGATTGTCCTTCCTGGAGCGGCTCGTCGCGGGCATCCACGCCCTCATCATGGCGGCGGAAGATCGTATTAACAGTTGTGGAATACAAGGGGATGACCGAGGCTCTTCAGGCGAAGATCAGGCCACGTTGGACGAGCTTCGTCGTGAATTGGTGGCCCTGGCCAGTGAAAGCAGTATTGAACCGGAACTGCACGAAGAAAAAGAGGAAGTCCTTTACCTCGGTCGAAAACTACAGCGGCGTGGAATGCAGCGGCAGGGGTTGCAACAGGTGCTGGAACGACTGTTCACGAAAGACGACGCTATCCAGAAGCGTACCAGCGTGGTTTCCGAGAAACTTCGACAGGAGGAGGCCGCAATCGAAGAGGCCATGGGACGCAAAGTACTGTTGGAGCGTGCTCGGGCGGAGTGCTCGCGTGTAGAAATGTACCGGCAGCTCGCGACTGCGGCGCGCAAGCGACCAAGCTCCGACGTGTTCAAGCAGCGCCTGAACGACCGCCAAGTGAAAATTCTCCAGCGGACCATGGAAAATCGTCTCTCCCGCGTGACTGGTTATCAAACATCGTGCATTGAAATCCAGGATCGGGTTGAGGGACTGCGCAACAAGCTTTGGGAGGAATACATGGTTTCCCTCCCGGACCACGTATTGCAGGGGTGGGCCGTGGGGGGGGCGTGCGTTGAGGGCCATTTCTCGGCCAACGTATTTATCTGCGCATGGCGCCATCTCATGACCGATCCGAGCGGCGGGGGCCGGAGTCTCGTCATTACCACGACCGACGAGGATGGGCCGCCACAAAAACGGACATTCCACCGAAGCGGCAGAAGCACCATCGACGAAGCAGCCCCGCCCGAACCCGAAACGCCGCCTGTCTCCCTCAGCGTGTGATGTTGGAGCGGCCTTGATAAGGCGTGTTCCAAGTGTCCATGCGCACCATAGCTGAAATTCGTCAAGAGATGGTACGCTCTAGTTTTTGAAGAACCCGCCTTTTCCAATCGGCTCGTTTGCGGTAAAGTAGAGTATGACCATTAGGACAGCAAAGAGGCCGATCAAGATTAGCATGCCGATTCGATCTCGTTTGGACATTGCCATGCGCCGATCCTCCAATCGTCAGGATAAGAATCCATGGGGCATCTTGTCAACAAAAATATCAGTATTGTTGCTTCGATTACCTACTGGGCATCCTCCAGGACCCACTGGGCGTTTCACGATCTACTGGCTGAATTCTGCATGACCCATCCTGTTGCCCCAAACTGATAGGGGGTGGGCAGACCGCCCCAAGGGCGGTAATGTCTGCCTCTTTCAGGTGTAATAGTATGTAGAAGTGCTGTCTTCAGGCCGATATAACGGGTATGAGAAAGCACCGGACATAGTAAAATAGCATTAATTACACTTGAATTATCGGGGGAAATGTGCTACAAGCTATAAAGCGTTTTACGTGTATTGGCAATCTATGTTCGTTTTTCCATTGTGATGCCACGAGTTCTGGCAGTTTGGTGTGCTAATCTGCGAGCGTTGCGATGAGATCAAGTAGTACCTATGGCAAGGATCAGTCAGGACTATGGCTCCTGTTGCTGGCCTTGCCGCCCCAGAGGTTTCAAAATGACGGAAACATTGACAGTTAGCGAACGTCGGGAAGTTGAGCGGCATAAGTATTGCATGTCGTCGGCTTCCGGCTATGATGTGGGGTTTGAGGTTGCCTACTCTGATTGGCTGGAGAAACATGCCGAGCCCTATCGTCGGGAGACGCAGGCCCGTATGTTGGACATGCAGCGCGAGGAGATTGCGCGCCATACGTGGATAGAGTCAGAAAAGGCCAATCGGGATTTGGGACGGGAAGCGGCCTTGGATTGGGTGCTGAACTACGCGGCCCAATGGCGCACGTGGTACAACGCGACCTACGCGGATTGATATGTGCATAGGCGGGTAGGGCGATAATCTGAAATCTTGGTCTGGGTCCATGTTGGACCCAGACTTTTTTTGTGGCGTTTTGGCATCAAATCGTGGCACTATGGAGTTGCTGCGTGGGTGCAGTCAATGAAGCCGAGGTAGTCGTAATACTGGGAGGTGTGGGGTGCAGCTGAATGTGTCACCAGATATTGCCGAAGTTCTTGAGAAGGCGGCGGCCATAAGCGCCAATCAGGGCAACTACTTCGTGGGGGTGAATCATGTTTTTGGCGCCTTGTTGGATTCGCCGGATTCGCTGCCCCAGAGTGTTCAGGAACAGCATCTGAATAATTTTTTCGCGGTGCAGCGGGAAACGAACCGAAAACTGTGGCGGGGGAGCGCGGCCGTGCCCTCGGGGGAGATTTTCTACACCCCCCGTTGTATCCAGCTTACCACGCAGGCTGCGAAGTTGGCCCAGCGAATTGGTCACGGGCCACCGGTGGCGGGGCACCTCCTCTTGGCCCTCTTGAAAGACGATGTGGCCGCGCCCGCCCGTGCCATGGACGCGTTGAGTCTGGATCGAAACGAATGCGTGAAGCAGTTGCAGGCGGAGTTGGGCTTTATCTCGCCCCAGTCCCACCAGAAGGTAACCCCGCTGCCCGAGTATTCTGAGGTCCAGCTTCAGAACATCCCGTCGGGCAAGGGGCACGCGGTCGCCGTCGGCGCATCTCCTCAGCCCGATGAATCCGTCGTGCCGGTGCCCGGACAGTCTGGCCCTATGACCCGTGATCTCATGGATGAAGCACGGCGCGGCAATTTGCACTCGGCCACGGGCCGTGATGACGAGATGTTTGAGATCCTCCAGATTCTCAGCCGCAAGACGAAAAACAATGCCATGATCGTTGGCGAGGCTGGGGTGGGGAAGACGCAGGTTGTGGAGGGATTGGCACTTCAGTTGGCAAAAGATGGAAAGCGCCTTGGCCTTCCCAACTTCCGAATTCTGGAATTGAACGTGGCCGCGCTCATGACAGGCACGCAATATCGTGGGGCCTTCGAGGAGAAAGTGCTTGCGCTTATCGAGCAGGTGAAACGGTCTGAAAACTGTGTGCTTTTCATCGACGAAGTTCACCTGATCATGGGGGCCGGGGCAACCGACGGTGATGGCATGGACCTGGCCAACCTGTTGAAGCCCGAATTGGCCCGGGGCGAGTTTCGGGTCATTGGCGCCACGACCCTGCAGGAGTATCGCAAGTTCGTGGAGCGGGATGCGGCCATTGAGCGACGTTTCCAGATGGTGCGCGTGGAGGAGTTGTCGCCGGAGGCTTCGCTGGAGGTGCTCAAGCGGCTGCGGCCCACGCTGGAGAAGCACCATGATGTTCATATCCGTCAGCGGACCTTGCAGGCGGCCATCGATTTGACGGTCCGCTATATGCCCAACCGAAATTTGCCCGACAAAGCCATCGATGTTCTGGATCAGGCCTGTGCGCGCTACCGGTTGCGTTCCCTGATGATGCGTAAGCGGGATCAGAATTTCGACAGTGATCCCGATGGTAGCAGCGATGGTAGTGTAACGCCCCATTCGATCCGAAAAGTGGTCAGTCAGATGACGGCTATTCCCCTGGAGCAACTCACCGCCGAGGAGCGGAAGTATCTGAACAATATGGACCAACTGATCAAGAAGCAGTTGATTGGTCAGGACGAAGCCGTATCTCGTGCGGTTTCGGCGGTGAAGAAATCGCGTGCGGGACTTTCCGATCCCGACCGCCCTGATTCGATCATGCTTTTTCTTGGTCCGACCGGGGTAGGGAAGACGCAACTGGCAAAGTTGCTTGCCCGTTACCTTTTTGGTTCCTCCAGTCACCTTATCGCCTTCGACATGTCGGAGTATAGCGAGGAGCATTCGGTATCCAAGCTTATCGGTGCCCCTGCCGGATACGTCGGTCATGAGGAAGAAGGTGTGTTGACCGGTGCAGTGAAAAATACGCCCTTTTCAATATTACTCTTCGATGAAATAGAGAAGGCCCACAGCCGCATATTTGACTTGCTGTTGCCTGTTTTTGATGAGGGCCGTCTTCGGGATGCACGGGGCAGGGAAGTCAGCTTTAAAAACTGTATCATCATTATTACGTCTAATATTGGCGCGGATTTACTCTATCAGACCGACAGTGTGGTGAGCCAGGACATGCTTGTCGATGCACTGCGTGAGCACTTTCGCCCGGAATTCGTAAACCGGATTGACCAGATCGTACCCTTCTATCCCTTGCTTGCGGAAGACACGCGCCAGATTTTGCGTCTTGAAGTCAATGCCTTGCGCCGCCGCCTTCGGGAGAAGAACATCGGAATTCGGATGTATCAGCGGGCCTATGAGTTTATTGCCGAGGAGGGCTACAGTGCGGAGTTCGGTGCCCGCGAGCTGCGGCGAGCGGTGGATCGGTTGGTTGCGACACCCATTGGTGATCGTATTATCGACGGGCAGTTTCAGTCGGGGGATATGATCGATGTTCTGGTGGATGAGGATGGGGTGTTGATGTATCGCAAAGGCAAGCCGTCGACGAACGGCGTGGGGAAGGCCCCATGAGCGCCCCGGACATGCTGGAAGTCATTAACGGCCCCGAAGACGGCACGGAATTTCCCATCAGCCGGGCACCCGTGATCGTGGGCATGGATTTGGCCTGCGAAATAAATATTCGGCTGGATGAGGATATTGAGCAATAC
>JAJRPE010000180.1 GCA_024280935.1 Candidatus Hydrogenedentota bacterium | reverse complement strand
TGGGATTGGGACGCGGATGGCTACATCGACGTGGTTTCGGATTATCAGGACGACGACGGCGACAATGATGTGGACCAGATGGGCCTCTTCTACAACAAGAACTGGAAAGACGGCAAGGACGACATGACCGTCTGGTGGGCGGTGGACATTGGCGACGACAACCTGCTGTGGCACGACGTGAATGGCACCTATTACCAGCCCCTCTGCCAGTGGCGGACCCACTTCAGCGGCGACGAACTCTTTTACCAGTTTCGGCTCACGGAGGACAGCGAAAAGTGGGTCAACGTCTGGGAGGATCCCTTCGCCTTCTATGATCCCGATGGCGATGGTTGCAGCGAGGTGGTCGTCCGCATAAGCGCTATCGGCGAGAAGGTAAAGAACCTTCGCTACAGTATCGATGCCGACGACGATGCCTATGGCCGCGACACCCACAACTATGACTTTTCCGTGACTGCCCTGCCGCCGGAGGAAGGCCTATCCTCCGCCGCCTGGCACTCCGAAGCCCTGGACATCCGGGGCGTGAAGACGCTGCCCGTCGTCCCGTGGGACAAGTGCATGGAATTCGGCCAGCAGGCCAAGTGGGGCAAGGCCATGCTCACTTGGGACGAAATAAACAGCAATACGGACGAGAAGCCCGAGCAAGATCCCCACGAACGCTGGGAGGGCATCCTGAACCACGCCTCGAAGCATGGCGACTTTGAACAGGTGGGCGGTCCGCCTTCGTCGGCCTTTAACAAGCGCGTGGAAGTTACCGTGGACCCGGTATCGCCGCTGGCGCTGTATTTTGACGAGGTCGACCAGCGCCTCCACCTGTTGGGCGCTGATTATGGCTATATGGACATCGATTTTGACCTCGATGGCAAGATAGACGCCGCCCAGACGTGGAAAGACGAGGACAACGATGGCAAGCTGGATGTTCGGCATGTCGATGTGGACGCCGATGGCACGGTGGACTTCACCCAGCGGCTGAAGCCGGGTAAGAAAACCTATGCGCTGACATTTGAGGAAGTGGCTCCTGTATACAAGTCTGCCATTGCGCGTGCCTTGGAAGACAGCCAGGCATTCATCGACGCGGCGACAGCCGTTCTCGGCGAAGTGCCAGTGGATGTGCGGGAGGTCATCGACTTCTACGGCGGTACGCTGGCCGACTGGCACCCTGAAACTGGTATCGGGAAACGGATTCAGAACACCCCTGCTGGTGCGCGCTTCTACATGGCCCTCGTTCGCGACCGGCTCTTTGTGCATTTGAAAGAGATGCTGAGCACGCACAAATACTGGGATGAGCTCGAAGCCCTGTATTTGGCCGGCGACTACGCCGCAACCGCCGATAAGATGAGCAAGCTAACCAAGTTCCCGCTGGACAGCGGTGAGAATTCGCCCATTACAATCAATGGCCGAACCTATAGTAAACGTATCACGATGGAAGTTACAGCTGCCGGAAAAGCTGGCGGATCGGCGATCCATCAGGACTACCCGGTTGCCATAGAAATTTCCGAGCTACGCCAGTACGCAAAGGACTTCAACCTTCAGAACTGTGTCCTAGTGGATGGAAACCGCTGGGTCACATGGCGTGTGATACCGCACCAGATCGATAACTACAGACACGGCGACGGAACGGAAGAGTCCAAGCAACTCGAAATATTTGTTGGGTCACGCACAAGTCTTGACGTGAAGCAGGATTTCAGAAGGGAGGCACACAGCTTCGGTCAGTCGAACACCCATGAGGGCGCTTGGAATCTGACTTTTCTCGCTGATCTATCCCCGGGAGAGACGCGCAAATTTCACGTGTACTACATTCCTGACGGTTGGAACCGAATCGGCTTTCCCCAGCGCACCAAGGCCGTCCTCGACAACCCGGCCTACGTCGCCTGGGAGTCGGACGCGGGGGCCTTCCGCTTCTACACGGGGCAGTTCGACTTCTTCGGCAAGCAGGTGCGGCTACTGCCCCCCGAAGAACAGCTCATCTACCCCCTCATTGACGCGGACTACCACAATCAACAGGACTGGGGCATGGATGCGCTCCATGTGGGCAAGACCAGCGGCCTCGGCGGCCTCACCATCTACCACGACGGAAAAGCCTACCCCGTGCAAAGCCCTGCGGGCGAGGGGCACGTGACCTTTGAATACAAGGTGCTCGGCTCTGGACCCGTCCGCGCCGGTGTCGAGATTATCGCCAGCAACGTGTTCCCCGACATGCCGGAGAAGAAAGTCACCCTCCGCTGCTTCATTTATGCGGGCCGCACGGAAAGTGAAATCAACGTACACCTGCCCGACGGACTGGAAGGCGCCACCGTAGGTATCGGCCTCATGAACCTGGAAGAAGGCATCAACTTCGAGGCGCCGGGTCTCCTCGGGGTCTGGGGACGCCAAGGCGACGACATTGGTGAGATCGGCCTGGCCGTAGCGGTCGCCCCGGCACACAAGCAACTTGAAGTGAAGACCTTGCCCGAAGAGCGCCACCTCGTCTGCGCCCCCGTAGACGGAAAGTTCACCTACTGGATTCGCGGCGGCTGGCGTCGCGGCATGCAATACCCCGAATCCTACAGCGTGCAAAACTGGCAGCGCGAAGTCGGAATATGGGCGGCGGAACTGCGAGCGGGCACAACGCTCCAGATTACTGATGGCGAAGACCTTACGTTGAAGTAAGCGAATATACAGGAGGGCGGTTTTTCCTACCCGCCACAAGGTGCGTGATGTGTCTATCGATAGATAGGGATCATGGAAAAACACACGTGGCGACTTCTGGCCTCACGCGGCTTTTGTTGCGGACTGGAAAGTCCGCACTCCTGCCCGGCAGGGCTTATCCGTGCGGGACCATGGGAATAGCCGAAATTCAAATGGAGAATCAAACGATCAAGGCGTTGTCGCCCCTTGTCCGAGGAAAGACAGGGAGTGCTGAATCGGCGACAAGCAACTTCAGTCGTGCCGCGCGATCCCCAAAAGGCGAGTATAAACGAGTCCTGACGGGTTCGTGCGTTTGGGTGGAACAAAAGGGGCGCGCCGCGCGCGCAAGCAGCTTTGGGAGCACCACGGTGCTGTTGCTCCAAGCGCACGAACCTTCGTTCCTCAGGATCGCACGGCACGTCCGATAGGATTGATACATACCAACGGTTGCGACACGATTCGGGCAGATTCGAGCGCCCTGCAACACGACATACTGCCGGTACAGCCACCATCCCGCCTGGGGCGGAATGGATGGCAGTCCCCACGAAAGGCATTACTATGA
>JAJRPE010000179.1 GCA_024280935.1 Candidatus Hydrogenedentota bacterium | reverse complement strand
TTGGGCCTTATGCTGCTTGGCCTGGTTTTCTGCCTGACCTTTGTGGGGATATTAATCGGCGTCCCCACGTTTGTTTTTGGGGTGTTTCTCGTCGCACGTGCGCTTTATTGACACGGGCTTTGCCCGCAGTATGTAGGACATCCGTCCCGGTTGTCACAGGCCGTTCACGGCCTCTTGGGAGGGCCTGCCCAAAACTAGGGGAGCCTTAATCCGGAAAAACGCTATAAATCAACAAGAAGATTCTCGGGCGAAGGAATGGTAAGGACCATAGATCTTGGTTGTGGCCCAGCCACTTTGGAGCCTTGACAGACCTACCGTCTGTCGTGACAGCCGAGACGGCCGTCCTACATAGTTTGGTCCTTTTGTTGACAGAGAAAACGCCCCTCTGTACTACTATCTGGCGTTTTCTTGTTTTTTGTGATATTTCTTGCGGATTGAGGCACAAAAATGCCATTGACTGTTTTACGGATTTATGGCACCATGGAGATGAAGGAGCTGGTATCATCATGAAACTTCTCGCTTTTCTGGGCAAGGGCACCCTTGCCACCGCCACGGTCGCCGCTGGACTTGGCGCGGGATCCTGGGTCAATGAACGGGTTCAGCCGCAGCCAACCCGATTGACCACCGCGTACAGCACACAAGGGATCGCAGCAGCACCGGCAGCACCGACGGTACCCGTTACCACGGACTCCCTGTTCCACTACCAGTTTGTTGCGGGCGAGCGCCTCGACTATGCGCTGGACGCCTCCATCGGGGGCACGGGCGTCGAATCCCTCGTCGGGCCGGGCAACGTGGCCATGCGCTTCAGCAGCGACATGAATGTCACGACGGAAAGCGTGGATCTCCTCGGAAATGGCGACCTCAGCATTGGCTTCGACCGGGTGGAAATGACGGGGAGCTTCATGGATGCCCCCGTGAACCTGGTTCATTCGATGACGGGCACGGAATTCAGCCACGGGAAGGACCGTGTCAGCACCGCCAAGGGCGACTCCATCGCGGGCATCCCCCAGCTTGCGTTCTTTAACACGCCCACCAAGGCCCGGGTCTCCCCCGCAGGCGAAGTCCTCAGCGTTTCGGGCGCCCCCGGCATGGAGCAGATGCTCTCGCCCGAACAGCTCATGACCAGCGTTCAGTTTCCTTCCGGCGATCTCGACACGGGCGCCCAGTGGGAATCGGACTTTAACATGCCTATCCCCGGAATCGGCACGCCGGTCGGCGCCAGGACGCTCAACGTGCTTGAAGGCTTCCAGCTCTTTCGGGGCCGCTACTGTGGCGTGATTCGCCAGACTATCCTGGCCGACCAGAAGAACGGCTCCCTCGTTTCGCCCGAGAGCGTGTTTGGTGATGAAATGAACTTCGCCATGCCTGAATTCAAGCTGTCGGGCGAAAATGTCATCTATTTCGACGTGGACAACGGGCAACTCGTCCAGGCGGACATGAATCTGCAATTCACCATGCGCATCGGCCAGCAACTCAAGCCGATTGCCGACGCGCTTAATCTCTATGGGAAATTACTCAACGAAATCGAGGGCACCACCCCCGGCGAGGCCCAAGGCGAAGACCTGCTCGACCTCGGTCTCGAAATCCAAGCAACCCTCGCGCTCTATACGGAATAGGGCGGCAGGGCCACAGCCTGGATCCATGGTCCTTGGCACCCGTCGCCTGAGAATCTTCTTGTTTTTCATGGGCCTTATTGGAGGATAAGGAGGAGAATATTTTTTGACACAAAACCCCGCCATAGGCTACAATTCCTGCCTGATACAGATAGAGCCGTATAGCCAAATTGGTAAGGCACCAGATTCTGATTCTGGGTATTCTAGGTTCAAGTCCTAGTACGGCTGCCATTTTTACATAGACGACTTCGGTCGTATGCCTTTATGGCCCGTTCATCTAGTGGTTAGGATCCGGGGTTCTCAATCCCGTCACAGGAGTTCAATTCTCCTACGGGCTACCATTTTTCACTTAACCCCTTGTTTACAAGGGGTTTTTTTGTGTCTGCCTGCCCTATTGACGGACACCCAACAGGAAAGGGACACTACGTATGACACGTTGCTCCCAGTCGAAGCGTTGGCATGGTTTTGCCCTGTTCATCGTTGTACTTACAGGCAGTGTTCTGGCCGTTGCAGCACCGCCCCGATGGAATCCTCCCATACCGGGGATTGGCGCGAAGAACCTGATTCCAAACAGTAGTTTCGAGCTGGGCGCAGATGGCTGGTCTTCGTGGGGAAAAAACACGGTAAGTGGCGGGGATTTATGTGGTTTATTGGGTGAAGTTCAGGTCGGAAACGCCGTTCACGGATCGCATTGCCTTCGTATCGAACTCGGGCCGGGCCTGACGGAAGTCACCCATTCCGATTATGGGCTGGGGCCATCCGGGACGGTGATACAGGCCGCCCCTCTCACCGCCAACCTGGGTTGGATGGAGGTGCGTGTTGATGAGACCTATGTGTTATCTGCCTATATGCGTGCCGACCGTGATGGGGTTCCCGCTGATCTCGTGTTTCACTTTGGTGGCGAAATCAATGGACGCTATGGGAAAGACACCCATTCGAAACGGGTGACACTTTCACAGGACTGGACGCGCTACGCTTTCTCAATGACGGCCTATCGCCCCGACGTGTTTGTGGCGGTGGGTCCCAACCTCAGCGCAACGCCGGACGCATCGGCAAGGGTATGGATTGACGCCATTCAACTGGAGGCCTCGCCTGTCGGGGCGACTGGGGATGAGTCAAATCCAAAGCCAACTCCTTACGCCCAACGTGAGCCGGTCGAGATCGGTATCGACAGCGGACACTATGGAAACCTATTCGATGTCGCGGAGCCGATTGGTTTCACGCTCTTTGGAACGAATTCCGCGACAGCGGATACCCGTGTCGCGGTTCGCGTGGAATTCGAAGACTATTTCGGAGAACAGGGGCCGGCAGCCTCCACGACGTTGACGCTCCCTGCGAAGGGACGTGCCACGACGTTTTTACCCATGAAGGTGCCGGGCGCGGGATACTACAAAGCCCACCTTTCGTGGAATGTTGGGGGCGTAGCACACATCCGAACGCTCAAGATGGCGGTGATCGATACATATCCGTGGGACGACTCGCCCTTCGGATTAAACCACGTGCCCACGACTGTGGCTGCATGCGAGCAACTGAAAAAGGCGGGTATTGTCTGGGCGCGGGACTGGTCAATGAAATGGGACTCCGTCGAAGCCACCGAGGGAGTTTATGACTTCGCCGAGATCGACCGTCAGGTGGCCCGTATCCAGGATGTCGGTATGCACCTGCTGCCCCTTCTTCCGCCCCAGCCCTCGGCGGATTGGTCTTCTGAAGCGCCGACAGAGGATCTAAGTCCGGTAAAGCGCAGGGCCTATGCACCCGCAGCAATTCACCGGCCCAGGTTGAATGCCTTTATCTCGGCCTCGGTGAAACGCTACAAAGACCGGGTGAGATATTGGGAATTTCTCAATGAGCCGCTTTGGGTACCGTGGTATTGCCTGCCCACCGATGGCGGATATACGGTGGATACCTACCTCGAACTTTTGCGGGGTGCTTCTGCCGCCATGAAGTCCGCAGACCCGACCTGCCAGGTGATCGGCGGGCTTTCTATCATGGCGAACAGCGCCCTGGGAGACGAGTTTATTCAGAAAGGGGGACTGGACTACGTGGACATCTACAACCTGCATCCCTACCCCGAGGGGGACGGCCCCGAGTCTTTCATTCCATGGATGAAGCGTATTCTTGGCGTAATGGATACCCATGGTGGGCGCAAGCCGATCTGGGCCACGGAACTGAGCTACTGGGCCACCGATGACAAGCCCTGGCGACCCTGGATGCCGCCAAACGCGAATCACTGGTCGGCCAACCGTCAGCAGGCCAATGAGCGCGAGGCCGCCGATTACATGGTGCGTTTGTCGGTAATCCTGTTGGCCCACGAGGTCGAGAAGATCTTCTGGCATTCCGGGCTTGAGGGCGCGGTTAACAACGGCCTGATGGACCTCGAAAATCCTCTTTTGGACCCGGAAGCTGTTCCGCAGAAAGCCTTTGCGGCCCAGGCCGCGCTGTCTCGCTTGCTGGGTCCTGCTCCAGCATTCGTGGCCCCCTTTCAGAAACCCGAAACCCTTTCCGATCACAGTACGCAGGGGGTCCATGGCTACGCCTTTGATGTCCATGATGGCGCAGCAATGGTGATCTGGGCCCCCGGCACCTTCAATAACGGCAAGCGCCAAAACGATGGGATGGTGCCTTTGGGCGAATCCCCTGTCTATGTCAAGACCTCCACGATGACGGCCCAGGAACTGTCTAAGGCCTGTCGGCTCCTTCGCGACACGGGGGCAGACGCAGACGGGTGGTTCCTGGAAGCGCCCGATGGCCTCGTTGTGCAAACGGTGGTTGGAACACCCATGCTCAGGGACTGAGAAACCCCGTTGTGCTGAACGCTTTGGGGTCATTGAGACTGCTGCGAGTTTCCGTCATGAAAGGACTCTAACAGATTTCGTCCCGCGTTTCCGTCTCAAGAAATTCCACCGCGTACTCTCCACCAAGCTCATTCAAGGATTTGCGATGCCGACAATGAAAAAGGCCAAGCGGTAGACAAACTACCACCTGGCCTTTCGATAATCTGTGTACGCGTCAGCCGGGGCTAAAGGATAATCGTCGAGCGCTTGACATGCTCAAGTGCCCAATACTACCAACACTCTTCGTCGCAACCCCACACCATAGATTTATGTTTAAAGCACCTGCTGGCCTCCACCAGGCCGACTGGGTATTTCGTGTTATAAGAATATGCTGCAAGTTCTTGTCTTCGACGATGTAAACACTCTGTTCGCACCCCTTGGGCCTGGACCCAAAACCAGTGCGATGAATGAGATTGTCCACACGTTACACGGATTCAACTGTTTCTTTCATGAACTGCTTCGACTAGGCCGAACGCACTTCCTGGGCTTCTGGTCCCTTGCGGCCCTGGCCGACTTCGAAGGAGACGTGCTGGCCTTCGGTCAGCAGCCCTTCGGCCGGATCGATGTTGGAGATGTGGATGAACAAGTCATCACCACCATCGTCGGGGTTAATAAAGCCAAAACCTTTTTGCTCGTTGAAAAACTTAACGGTACCTGTGGGCATCTTTTTTTCCTTTGCATTCTGCTGATTTCATTGTTAACGACAGCCGACGGCACGGGTGGAAGCACACCATCGACTCTTTAGGACACCCAGTGTAGCAATAATCCCGTCAAGTTGCCAGCATTATTTACAGTCTGGAATGAGCACCCCGCCGCGTGAAACCACCAAAAAAAACCTGCTATCTTGCATCGGACCACTCCGTTCAGTATTGTTTAGCTATCGCCCAACACGTGGCGTGATTCCGCCCACAACCAAGATCAAGACCGTTGTCCCCGCGAACACGGGGATCCAGTAATGACTCGGTGCAAGTCTTCCGCGTTCTGGATTCCCACGTGCGTGGGAATGACATGACGCTTTCTTGTTTTTTGGGTCTTCTTGGAAAATAAGGTGCTACGCTTCGTCTGGGACCTTGCACAGAAGAAGTGGCACCTGCGGCGTAGCGGGTAAATCCGCGTACAATCGTCACAGCCATGTCAGATGAGCGACCCGCCCCGAAGGGGCAAAACAGGTTAGCCCGGGGCAACGCCCTGGGTCAGAATGAAAAATAATTACTAGCCCTGAAAGGGCGACATAGTGGTGGTGTGCTTCTATTACGCCCTTTCAGGGCTTTGATTTTCTAATTTCTTTTCCCAGGGCGTTGCCCTGGGCTAACCTGTTAAGGCCTTTCAGGCCGAAAACGACATCGCAAACTCATAATTTTTTGTCGATAACAGGCCCAAAGGGCCTAACCCCATACAGGCAACCACACGCTAGACATGACCGAAGCTTCCACTTCCAAAACCCGCGAACCCCGCCGGGTGATTATCGTGCTCCCCACCTACAATGAAGAGGGGGGGCTGGGCCGCCTTCTGGACCGTATTGACGAGGCCATGTTCGACGCGGGACAGCGCTATGAGGTTATCGTGGTGGATGACGGCAGCACGGACACAACCCGTAGCATTGCCGAAACCTATGCGAAAAAATATCCCATCTCGCTGGAGCACCATGCGCAAAACCAGGGTTTGGGCGCGACGATTCGTGACGGCATCATCGCTGCCGCAAAAAAAGCCGGGGATCGCGATATCATCGTGACCATGGACGCGGA
>JAJRPE010000178.1 GCA_024280935.1 Candidatus Hydrogenedentota bacterium | reverse complement strand
GCATGGCAGCTTTTCCCGATACGAAGCTGAAAAGGCTACTGTATCGCAGGTGTTTGCATTTACGGTTTCGCGCACGCAAGACACCCGACATGAGTACATGATCGGGTGGCACATGTCGCTACTCTTCACAAGACTCGGCAAGCATCCTGCCAAACACCAAAGGTGCCTATCCTATCTCTTACGGTTCAATCCGTGCCGACACGGACTCAATCAATAGCCCCGACTCGGAAACTTCTTCTGCCCTTGTCTGAATATGCACGTAGTTTATGCCCAGCGGTTCGCGGTAGGCTTGGTTGAGCCAGACGCGCTCTTCGCCATCGACGGACACCACGCAGGTGCGGGCGGGCAGGTCCCAGTGGAAGGTGAGGTTGTGCCACGTGTTGAGGGTCAGCAGGGGGTGGCGCAGGGCGATGCGGCCGTCGGGCGCGATGGTCAGGCTGAAGGGCGCTTCGGTGGAGGCCCGTGAATCGGTGGGGTCAAAGAAGCGGTCCAGGAGCGAAATGGTCGCGCCGCCAAAGCCTTCCTGCAACAGGATCTTCAGGGTGACTTCACCCTGCACGCCCAAGGGGAAATTCCAGACCGCGCCATCGCCGTCTTTTTCGTCGGGGCGGCGCAGGTGCAAGACCTGTGCCCCTTCCTTTTCCGGGTGGGCGACCAAGTGCGCGCCCTGGACCCGATCGCGCCACCAGCGTTCGGCGGGTCCGAAGGGCTTGAATACGCTCCAGTCCGTCAGGCCGTGGCTGAAATCACAAGCGCTTTCCGTTTCCGTAAGCCAATCGGGGTCAAAGACGAAGGTCGCACCCGCCCGGCCCTGGCCTGTCATGACAATAACCTTGCCCTCTGGCGCGAGATAGGGCATGGGATAGGCGGTACCCCGGTCCCCCATGCGGGGCGGCGATTCGTTGCGGGTGGGGTCGCGGTAGATTTCGCGAAAGCCGCGCCAGGTTTTGCATTCGTCGTCGGAGATGGCGGCATGGACCAAATCACGTCCGCCATAGACCCCGTCGCTGTTGACTCGCGTCGGCTTTTCGCAGCCATTCCAGAAGAGCAGAATGCGCCCGTCGGGCAGACGCAGCAGATTGGCGGGCGCATCGGTGCCGAGGAAACGCGAGGGCCGGAGGGGTTCCCAGTCGATACCGTTGGGCGAATAGGACTCATAGAGGCGGCCCGTCTCTGTCCGCGCCAGCATGTAAACCCGTCCATCCTTTAACTCGATGAGCACGGGTTCACAGGCCCCATAACCGCTGCCGTTGTAGTCCGTCGGACGGGGCGCGGTGAGGGCGGCATCGGAACGCTGCCACGTCGCGCCGCCATCGTCGGAATAGACACAGGTCACCACGTTGGCCCCGGTGGGCGGGCCTTGCTTGCGTCCGCCAATCCACTCGGCGAATGGTACGATGATACGGCCCGTGCTGAGTTGCATCACGCAGTTAATGGAACCCACATACCCCTCGAAAATACGCTTTCCGGCTCCCCAAGTCGTGCCACCATTTGTCGTGGACACGTGCCAGATATCGATGAAATAGTTGAGTCCGATTTTCTTCCCCCCCCCCTCCGATTCGTCACGTAGGACCATGGGGAACATGTGGTACTCGCCCTCCTGGTCGCGGAAGGGCAACTGGGCACGGACCCCTTCATATTCAAAGGTTCCCTCGCTCCACGTCACACCGCCATCGGTCGAAATGTGGGAGAAATTCCGAAAGTGCCCCTCCCCCAGTCCCGTCGAAGAAAACCGCTTCAGGATGCCGTCCGGCTCCAGGATGACCCCGCCCATGCGCGGCCCGGTAATCACCGGCGCATCGATATCGTTTTGTGACGCTGCCGCGCATGTTTCCGGGGTAGATAGTCCGAATACCAATGCCGCCAGACCAAGCACAACCGAACGATATATATACCGTTTTTCTACGAATCTTTTCCAAGCCACGTGATGTTTCTCCTTCCAATTTTTAGGTTGGGACAAGTTCCCGTCACCAGGTCCGTAGTATAGACACGGTAGGTTCATGCTGCAAAGCGACTACGCAGCACAAACTCCATTTCCAAGGCCCCGGGAATCCAGAGCGTGGCGAAGTGTGCCTGGCGATGTTATTGGCTCCCCGCGTTCGCGAGGATAACAGGTCTCCCGCGTTCGCTAAAAAAGGTCTACGGGCCACACAAAGGGGGTGCGCTTCGGGAAGAGCACTTCGAGCAATGTGCGGCCGGATTGGGTAAGAATGCGGCGCTTGGTGGCGAGAATTTCGTCGAGATAACGGTAGCCGCAGAGGAGTTGAATGAACTCGGCATTCTCCAGCGAAACCTTATTCTCACCGGATTGGGGCATTATATCGATTGCACCCCGGTTGGCCCGCACGCGACAGGGCTTCTTGTCGACGAGGAGGGTGATTTCGACGCGCTCCTGGCACAGGGCGCTTCGGGTAAGCTGGTTTTCCCACTCTGGAATCATGGATTCCAGGGTCTCTTCCAGATTCACGATAGCCATCATGCCGTGGCTGTTGCGCTTGACGTGCATCTCATACTTGGATTCGTAGCGCAACAGGTATTTCAGGAAGGGGTGATTGGGCGGTGCGGCAAAGCGTATCTGGGGCGCGTGGTGTTCGATGGCGAGTTGGGAACACGCATGGAGGAGCGCGCCGCAGGCATCGTGTCCGGCGATGCCCAGTTCTTCGATGAGCAACTCGTTTTTCCCCACGCGGGGCAGGAAATAGGCGCGGACCTTGCCTTGGTCGTCGGTGATGACCTGTACGGGTTTCCAACGCTCCCACTGGTTTGTAATGTGGGCGGTGGAGCGCACGATGGAACAGGCCATTTCCGATTCATCCTGGTTGTGGAGCTTGTGTATGGCCCGGATGTCACCGGGTTTTCCAAGACGCACGCGATAGGGCTTGTGTTCGGCCTGTTCGGCTTCCAAGACATCGACAGACGTCAGGTAGCCGGAGAGCATGGTGCAAAAGCCGAAACGATGGTAAAAATCAACGATGCCAAAGAGCATGGATACGTGATAATTATGACCGCGCATGTAGGCCAGGGCATCGTCTATCATCAGGGTGGCTACCCCCTGCTTTCGGAAGGCATCGTCCACGGCGACCCAGCCGAAGCCCCCCATCTTCAGCCGGGCTTCACCAATACGTATGGTGTCGGTGGTAATACGCATGGCACCGGAGATTTGACCGTTTTTGGTGGCAATGCGTGTGTGTTCCGGCTGAAAGCCGGGGTAACGCGCCAACACATTGGCCAGTTGCTGAATGGCCTCAAAGTAGTTGGGAGCAAGGGATTTGGCCATGAGATCGTGGGCCAGGCAGCGTTCCTCGTCGTTCGTTACGCCACGTACTTCCAGATCGGGCATGTTTTTTCGCTCTCCTTCGCTTCGCTTCGACTCGCACGCTAAAGCGCGTGGCGCTGCTCACGCCATAGTATAGCAGTCTGGAATGGTGCCCTGAAAACGAGCACATGAAGGAAAATTAAATAAATGCGCCGTTAAATCGTTATATAGGTAGCGCGTTGCCAGGAGTCTGCTCCCTGGAGGCGCACGCTGTGCTTTGTCGCGATCCCGAAGTTGAAAAAACGGCTGCGGGTGTTGTATTTTACAGAGCCACGGCAGAATTGTATTGTGTACCCGCTCGGGTTTCAGAAAAAACGTCTATTACAGGAGAAAACCATGAAACGTGTATCGATTTTACTCTTCGCTTGTGTCGCTATGGCACTGGCGGGCATCGCCCAGGCTGCGGACGCGCCTACCAGTCCGCTTGGCTTCAAGGTAAAGGATATTGCCGGCAAGGAAGTGGATTTGGCCAAAAAGTATGACGGCAAGGTCTGCCTTATCGTCAATGTGGCCTCCAAGTGCGGCCTTACGCCCCAGTACGAGCAACTTGTTGCGCTGGACAAGAAGTACAAAGAGCAGGGCCTGGCTATTCTTGCCTTCCCGGCCAACAACTTTGATAAACAGGAACCGGGCAGCAACGAAGACATCAAGGCCTTCTGCACGAAAGAGTTCAATGTGGAATTCGACCTCTTCTCGAAGCTTTCCGTCAAGGGCGACGATCAGGCACCCCTCTACCAGTTCCTGACCTCCGAGAAAACCAATAAGGACTTCGCCGGCGAAATTGAGTGGAACTTCACCAAGTTTGTCGTGGGTAAAGACGGCGCGGTTGTGGCTCGGTTTGGCCCCAAAGTGAAGCCCGACGATCCCAAGGTCATCAAGGCCCTGGAAGACGCCATTGCCGCCGAAGGCGATGACGACGAGTGGGACGACCTCGACGTGGGCAACCTGAGCGGCCAGGCCGTCCTCTAAGCCCCCAAAAAAAGAAACAAACAGGCAGGTCAGGTGCTCAGGTGTCTGGCCTGTTTTTTTGTGCCCCACGCCCCCAAAAACAAGAACGCGTCATTCCCACGCACGGGCCTGTCGATTAAGCGTATAAGGAGCGAACAAATCCTACATTCCTGAACTGTTAGGCCATGGTGTCATTCCCGCGAACGCGGGAATCCAGTGAGTTTCAGCGGTTTGTGCGTTCGCGTTTCTGGATCCCCGCGTTCGCGAGGATGACGAATACGGGCGTTCCTTCCAAGCGGTAGGAGCTAATGCGTAAATCGACAGGCCCGCACGTGGGAATCCAGTGTGTGGAAAGAAGCTGTATCTGCGAGGTTACTGGATCCCCGCGTGCGCGAGGATGACGACCTTGGGTTGTGGGTGAAAGCGTCTTGCCCCGTTGCTCTACAGGCTCCCTGTTGCCGCTACTGGTGATTGCCGGAACACGCCCGCACGTTGGCGTTCATACGCCTATCCGCTCCAGAAAATTCCGATGGATATTCCCCAGCTCCCCAAGGATCCGGTGGAGCCAGTCCTTGCGCAAGGACTTGCCCATGGCTTCGTAGTACCACAGGGTGCCGTCCCGTCTGCCTTTGAAATTACGCCAGTAGCCCTTGTCGTCGTCGGGGGTGTAGGTCCGCAGCATGGACTGGATGTTGTGGATCTTGTCGGCGGCTATGATGAGCCGGGATTCGATGGGGCTACCGGGGATGCGGGCAATATGGGCCTCTTTTCGCATGCGCCACGGGGGCTTGGGGTTGCCCCAGGCATCGGTGCAGGCCCAGACCAATTCCGCCACCTCGTCGCCAAATTCATCACGAATCTGTGTCAGCACGACTTTACCGCCCTGGTCCTCGACCGCATCGTGGAGGAGCGCCGCGATGAACTGGTCTTCGCTGCCGCCGTATTCACCGACCAGGGCGGCCACAGCAAGGAGGTGGGTGATATAGGGTGTTCCGCCACACTTGCGCTGCTGGTCTTTGTGGAGGTCGAAGGCCAGGGCCAAAGCATCACGGCTTCGATTCGAGTACTTCAAGAGGTGCTCTCCTGTTCATTGAGATACGTGAGAAATTTTGCAAGAAAGGGGACTGACCCGTCTCCGCTCGTACCTCACTGCGCTTGCGTCAGTCCCCTTTTTGCTAAGAATACGATAAATGCTTCGGGGTGATCGGTCTGAATGCCATCCGTCCCCCACGCTATCGCGTCTTCCCAGCAACTCGGGTCGCTTTCGTCAACAATAACCACGGCTCCAGCCTCATGGCACGCTTTTACGAAGGTCGGACTGAAAAAACGCCATACGGACGCGACCACTTTGGGTTGGTATTCCGTCAGCATACTCTGGAGCCGTTTTTCGGGGCCGGGATCCGGCATGGAGATGCCGCCATGTTTCATTACGTAGCGATGTTGTTCCGGGTCGCAATACCAGATTACGTCCTTTTCCATGCCGTATGCTTTCACCATCTGAAACAGGACGGCCACATCGGCATCTTTCAGGTCGAGATAAATGCCGATTTTTCCCTTGCAGAGCTTCAGTATTTCGTCGAAGGTAGGGATTCGCTCGTCTCTCCATTTTGAATCCACGCGGCTACCGATGTCCAAGGCCTTGAGTTCCGCCAGGGTAAAGTCGGAGACCTTGCCGGTGGCATCCTTCGTATAGGTGTCGATGGTGCTGTTGTGGACACTGACGATCTGGCCATCTTTCGTGGTGCGGGTGTCTATCTCGACGAAGTCGGCCCCAAGGTCGATAGCCTTCTGGTAGGCCGCAAGGGTGTTTTCGGGGATGCCTTCATGGGCGCCGCGGTGGCACACGATGTAGATTCCGCCGTTGCGAGGGGGCGCGAGAACATCGGATTTGATGGGCTGTTCCGCCAGGGCGGGCAGGCAGAGGGCGATGAGTATCAGGGTTCGAATGAGCATGTAGTCTCCTCATAAGCAAGCAGCTAATCGAAAATGCGAACAAATAACTTCAAGCAAGTCCAAGTTTCCCGCATCCATAAAACACCACTACGGGTGCCACGGGTAGGCCCGAAGGGTTTATCCGTGCAAAATCCGAGGTCTCATGGAACTGGATAGTCCCCTCTTTGTTGGCAGGTTACTACACGGGTAAAGCCCTGAAAGGCCTACCCGTGGCACCCGACGTAGGTCTTTACAAAAAACAAAAATAAGGCGGCATAATTTCCACAAAAGTTAGGATCCAACACGCGAGAATCACGGCCCTTGGTCTCAGGCTGTGGGGAAGCTCGCCATGACCACCATGCGTTCAGTCCAACGTAAGTCGTACTGATTCTTCCGTTTTTCCCCGTGGAATGTCAATAGTTTCTGGAGAACGCCAATTTGATCTGATACTTCGGGTGCGCCATCATAGGGGTGGGTTGCACTGAAGTACGCTGAGCGTTAACCATCTGGGTTCGAAAGTAGACCGTCATCCTCGCGAACGCGGGGTTCCAGTGTTGCCTTGAGGGGACCCTATCGCGTTCTGGATTCCCACGTTCGTGGGAATGACGGTGTGAGATGTTTCTGGTTGTGAATGCTTACGGAAAGAGGTTTTTGTGAAACGATTTGTTCTATCCATGGTGGGATTGATGATTGCCACTATGACTCCGGCAGCGGAACAACAGGCCGAGGTGGATTACCTTGATGATGTCCACCCCATTCTTGCGGAACACTGCTATAAGTGTCATGGCGGTGAAAAGCGCAAGGGGGGGCTGCTCATGAGCACCCGCGAGGGTTTGCTGAAAGGTAGTGAAAACGGACCGGTCGTCGTCGAAGGCAAGGCGGACGAAAGTCTGCTCATAGCGCTCATCACGACACAAGACGAAGACCTGATTATGCCGTCCAAGGGGCGTCGCTTGAACGACGCGGAAGTGGCGACCTTGCGTGCCTGGATTAATGCGGGACTTCCTTGGGAAGAGGAGGCAGGGCAGGGTGGCGTCTACACGGCATCCCTTCGCTTGCGGAAGACTTCCCCGAAATACGAAGCAGCCAATCTGGTGGACGCCCACATGAAGGGCTATATTGAAGCCCATGGCATAACGCCGGGCGCGCTGGTCAATGATTTGGTCTTCGTGCGGCGGGCCTACTTGGATATTACGGGCCTCCTCCCCACGCCGGAATCACTCCAGGCCTTCGTGTCGGACCAAACAGCAGGAAAACGCACGGCGCTGGTTAGTGCGTTACTCGCCGACGATCAGGGTTACGCCGAACATTGGATGAGCTTCTGGAACGATCTCCTGCGCAATGACTATCAAGGCACAGGCTATATCGACGGGGGCCGCAAGCAGATTTCGGACTGGCTCTACAAGGCGCTCTACGAAAACCGGCCCTATGACGAGTTTGTTCGTGGACTGATTGCCCCGGCGACACCCGAGGCTGAGGGTTTCATCAAAGGCATCGTGTGGCGTGGGGACAATGCCCAAGTGCAGCAGGCCCCCATGCAGGCGGCCCGGAATGTGGGACAAGTCTTTTTGGGTATTAACCTGAAATGTGCTTCGTGCCATGACAGCTTTGTGGACAATTGGAGTTTGGAGCACACCTTCAACCTGGCGAATTGCTTCAGCGAAGACCCCATGGAATTGGTGCGCTGTGAAACCAAGCTGGGCAAGCAAGCCGGTTATGGATTTCTCTGGCCCGAATTGGGTGCAATCGACGCGTCCTTGTCCCGGACGGAACGCATGGCCCGTGTTGCGGAATTGGTCACCACGAAAGACAACGGCCCTTTTGCGCGCACCATCGTAAACCGCATGTGGGCGCTCCTTATGGGACGGGGACTCGTGGAGCCGCTCGATGCCATCGAATTGGAGCCATGGTTCCCTGAATTGCTCGACGCCCTGGCCCTCAATTTTGTGAACAGTGGCTACGATATTCGGAAGCTAATCCAGTGCATCGCAACGTCCCAGACCTATCAGTGGAAAGCGGTTGCGCGCGGTGAGATTGCCGACGAGGACTTTGTCTTTCGGGGTCCAACGGTCCGGCACCTTTCCGCAGAGCAATTTTACGATGCCCTGTCTACCTTGACGGGGGTATGGCAGGCGAATCCGAAATTCATCTTGCCCCAGGACAAAACGCCGGAGGAAATAGCGCGGCAAGAGGCGCTTGCCAAGGCTGCGGCGGGTGGCAAGAATGAAG
>JAJRPE010000177.1 GCA_024280935.1 Candidatus Hydrogenedentota bacterium | reverse complement strand
TGCCAGTTCCTTGATAATCGGGTAGGTCTCCGCGAAAACATTGGGCGCTATACGGGCCTCTTTTTTGAGCCAGCTCCACGCAGGTTTATCGACGGTTTCGATAATCGCCAGGGCGGGGTGGTCCTTGATGGCATTCACCCGCGCTGTCAGCTTCGCCTCGCTTTCCTCGCGTTTTTCCAGATCCAGCGCACCCACCGCCGTCCACGCCATCACGCCCGCCGCCAGCGCCTGATCCATTTGCTCCGGGTTGCCCGTACGCACCAGATTGAAACCGGCCTCCGCCATTTCGGCATAGGGCCGGTCGGATTTCGCCGCAAAGTAGCTGCCAATGATCAGGGTACGGGTTCCGTTGACGAGGATGGTTCCATCGGTATCGAAGGCCAATTCATAGGGCTGCGCGACCGCCGCGCCGCATGCAAAAATAAAGAGACCCAGAACGCAGAAAAATTTCCTCATGGCGAATCCTTTCAACAAAAATACGATCACATTTCCCTTGAAAAGAGCATAGCAGCATCCACAAAGAAAAGGGTAGTGGCTCTTTTGTATCCGGCTGCGTATTGAATCGTTACCTGTTAAGTGCCAGGACATCGCGGACTGAATTCCGTGCCACGGCGCGTCTGTGACCGGGCACGAAATTGATGGTAGTCTCTCAGGGACGGACTCGCGCCGCCGACATCGGTTTGGTGGCGGTCGCGTGTTGGCGAACGGGATACTGTGGGCGATGGCGCGCTCCTTGATGCGCTTGCGTCAATCCCTTTTTTTCCGATTTACAGAGACTACATCACGCTGATGCGGCGCGTTTAGGGTATTCAAGCAGACGCGTCACCTGCCAATGAGCAACGGGATATCTCCATTTGTGGTACTTGATGGCCGTTTTGCTTGGCAGCCCGTAGTTCACTACTCAGCTACTTTTTCGACTTACGGAGAAATGTTCCCGTTAGCGAAATGTTTTTCTACTCTCACTTTTCCTAATTTCAACAGGCGTAGTGTATCCATTCTGCGACCATACCAACCAACTCACCTTCCTTCGCTTCCGATGAAAGATACAACGCCAGGTGCGTTATGATGTAGTGGTCGGAGATGTCAAAGAGAAAGTCCAACTTGCCATCGCGGTCGAGATCACCGGTCCACATTAGGTGCGGACGCCCCAAATCACGAATTTGCGGATGAGTGAAAAAAACTTGGGATATTGTATTCGCTTCTATTCCTTGATAAAGTCGAAGCTGGTAGTTGTAGATCGTGACTTGGTGATACTTAGATTCTTCTTTGACCTCTGCCAACGCCGAAATACGGATTTTTTCATTCCATTGTGCTCCGTCTGCCGTAAGGTGGAGAGTTTCGCCTGGACTGATGTAGCGGTCCAGTTTCTTGACGTCCCGTACCCAGTGCGATCCGGGGACAATGGTACCGGTAACCAAAGGTCCTCGCACGGGTTTCTTCAGTCCTCGAAGCAGAATCAGGGGCTTGGCCTCGCCTTCGACCGACACCTTCTTGCCCGTCATCTCACCCTTTCCATCGCTCATCGGAGCATGGGCGGCGGTAACGGACACCGGCGCATGTTGAAGGGTGAAGCCATCCCCCTCCGGGGAAATACCCCACCAGTCATCATCGGGCGTCATCTTTCCCTCGCTACCATCCCACATGCCAACTAGCGCAATTTCATAGGGTTCGCCGACGGCAAATATCGTGATAGACGCAAGTAGAACTGCGCCCATGTATCGCGTCATTTGTTTCATGATCGTTGGCCTCCTTCGTGTTAGCACCGCCCCCTCCCCCGCACTTCCTATTGTGACTATCTTAGCAGCCTCCGGCCACCCACTCCGCGACCAAGCCCACCAGCTCCCCGTCCTTTGCGGCGGACGAGAGAAACAGTGCCAGATGCCAATAATTATAGTAGTTGGCAAGATTGTACACGAGGTCAACCCGACCATCGCGATCAAGGTCACCGGCCCAAACAAGATTGGGCGCGTCATCGCCGAGAAGCTCAGGAATGGTGACCAAGGTTTGTGACGCGACATCCTTGCCGCCTCCCCGAATTAGCTGCAGGTGGTAGTCACTCAACCGAACATAGCTGGACTGAGGATTCTGCACTACGCAACCCAGAGCAAAGACACGCATCGGTGTAGGATCTACGCCACGGTCCAACGTCACATTTAGCGATTTTCCCAAGTGAAGAAAGGTCCGAGGCCCCTGTGGTTTTGCGATAACGAGTGGGCCGGACTTGAGATTTTCCACCCCACGAATCAGTATTACCGGCTCTATCTCCTGCGGCACCTTCACTTCTTTCCCGGTCATTTCGCCCTCGACATCAACCATACCGTCAAAAGCACGCGTTATCGTAACGGGTGCGGGCAGAAGCGCAAAGCCGTCACCTTCTGGAAAGATGCCCCACCAGTCGTCGCCGCTCTGTACGGTTACTTGGTCGCCGCTCCATACGCCTATGCGGAGGATCTGGATGGGTTCACCGGCAGAGGAGGGCACAAGGAACACCACGCAAAAAACGGCGGTCAATGCTCGTGAAAAGGGTGTCATACCTATCTCTATCCCCAAATCACTTGGCGGGTTCCGCCAACTTGGTGTATTCGGTCTGAAGTTCCTCTACCTTTTTCTTCAGCGGACGGTAGACGAATTCGCCCATGGTGGCCACGGCCCCGGCATCGGCACGGTCTTTGGCCACATCCGCGAAGGTGTTAATCGCACGAATCATCGTCGTGAGGGCGGCCTCCGCATGGCGCAGCGCTTCGCCCAAGTTGTCCCGGTAGCCCTGTTTATCGCCCGCGTCCCGTGCGTCGTGGGCGGCCTTCTCGGCAATGGCTCCTTGCTTGACGGACTGGAGCGCTTCGAGGTATCCCACCCCAAAGTCCAGCCGCCCTTCCCAATAGCGTAGATAGGCTTTTCCTTCGGGGCGCGATGGTGTCGGCACGTTCCGAACGGCAGCCAGCGCACGCTTGTATCCCGCCACGTCTTCGGGCATGAGCTTCTCGAAGGGCCGGGGTTGCCAGTGTGAGATCATCACCATGCCGGGCCAGGGAAAGGCCAGGCCCATGCCATGATCTTCCAGCGCGATGGTGGTGGCCTCCAGCTCACGGAAGGCTTCGAGCATGGGTTTCACAGCGGCCTCACCACAAACCGAACGGATCTGATCCACGTAGACGGACTTGGGCGTGGCCTCCGGGTACCACGCCGCCTTGCTGAGATAGGCCATGGACGCATCATGATCGCTGAGCATCCACTGCCGCGTCGCCATGCCGCTCACACCGGTCTTGCGCATCTCACCCACGATTTCGTGCAACGAATGGGTGGTGAGCAGGGGGATCAGTCCGACACTGTCGTCGTGAAGGGAGAGGACCATCGTGGTGGGTACCTCCTTGCCGGGGATGTGCTCCAGCACCTCACGCCGTGCAAGCACCCGCGTGGCGTTGTAGTCGATGACAAGGACCAACTCGGAGTTGGGCGGCAACACGCGGGGCAAAATGGGGAATAGTTCCTCCGCCACTTCGTAGATCACCAGGCGTGCGTCGGGCCGCTTGCTCTCGGCGAGAAGGCCGGGGCTGTTCCACAAATGCAGCAGAAAATACAGCCCCGTGATATGGCCTTTGACCTCCGCCACGGCGCGGTCGGCCCCACCGGGGTAATCCTTTCGCGCACGCGCGGCCTCCAGAACCTCCTCCAGCGACACCACGCTTTCAATGTCATAGAGCTTGTCCAGTTCATTCCAGGCCCACTCGTATTGGGCAATCCAACCGGGCCATTCCGTGCCCACGGGAAATCCATAGGCCTGCATCTCGGGAAACTCATCGATAATCTTTCGGATCACGGCACTCGCGAAGGCCGTCAATGCTGCATTGTCGGGTCGAACTTCGGGACCCGGCGTAATGGTCAACGCACCGAGTTGCTGGACCGTCTGGGCACCCGGAACAAGGTCGACAAAGTCCTTGGAAAAGTCTGTAATCGACCAGACGGAGGAGCCTTCGATGCCACGGCTGTTGGCATAGGCGACCAGCTCGTGAAGATGGCGTTGGCCCGCAGCGGCCAGCTTGTCGTAGCCCGCCTCTTGGAAAGGCAAGTCGGGATTCCAGAATTCCTTCTCTTTCCCGAAAAGTTTTCGTCCGGGCATGTCATCGGTAATCGGGAAACGCTCTCCATACCAAAGGGTGGCGGACTCCCGCTTAACGCCCTCCATCTGCAAGTCGAGGAAGGGCTGGGAGGGGCTGCTGCCCACGCGGATACGGTTGAATTTGAGCTTGGCCAGTTGGTCAAGGAGGGGTCGGTAGTCGGCCATGCCCCAGCCTTCCGTGCCCATGGCGAAATCACCCATGGTCTTGAGCCAGCGCGCCCGAAAGGCGGGCTCAAAGACCTGGTCCACCTCGGGCAGATAGAATGCTGCCTTCCTTTCCGGCAAGACATCGCCGCTCAGAAGGTAGCAGACCCCGTAGCGCTCCACCAGATCATAGACGCCCCATAAGGTCGCCGCTGGACTGCCACCGGCAATGAGCATCGCTTCTTTGCCCTTGTACGGCACCTTTCGCAACAGGAAGCCTTGATCGCTCAACGCCGGGATGTCCGTCGTATCGCGGGCGGGATGGTGATCGGACGTGCCCACCAGAAAGAACCCATCTGCGGTCGCGCTCGGTGTCGATACGATGCTCACCGAGGCTGGAAACAGCTTCTCGATATAGCCTTCAAGTTCCGAGGCCGCGAAGCGCTCCAACGGATCGGCCTTGGCGGAGACCACCAACTCGATGGTCGCTGCGTGCGCCGATAGTGCCAGGCCGAAGGCCATGAGACAAGTAAGCGCAACGGAATACAGGTATTTGGTGGGGCGTAACATATCCGTCTCCAATATCGGTGGGAATTCAGGCATCCATTGACCGAAACCAAATTATTTAGCCACAGAGAGCGCAAAAAACACAAAGAATCGATTTTTTGTTTTCTTTGTGCTCCTTGCGTTCTTTTGCGGCTAATTTTTCCTGTGCTGAACACACACCCGAAAGCGTTCACGGACAAAGGGGGTTGGGCTTTCCAGCCCGACACAAAAGGCACGTCGGACATGAAGCCCAACACCGGCACGTGTCGCCGCTTTGGATTCGATCAGAAAAACACTATACACCGTCTTGGGCAATCAACATATCACCACGAACACTATATGCGTCTTCGACACCCACCGTGCGCGTTATGTCGGGCTGGAAAGCCCAACCCCCTGCCCGTAGCACCCAGAGCAGACGGTGAACGCTTACTTCGCGGCTTTGCGTGAAATCTTTGTTTGGCACGCACAGGCACGCACAGGCGCTAACGGGCCTTGGGCCGCTTAAACGCCAGATCCTCCGCCGGGATATTGATATTGGCTTCTGGCGTATAGGTGATCCTTTCCCGATTCTTGGCATCTGCCACGGATTCGATCTTACGGATGAGGCGGTCTTCCTTGCCGACCCAGATGGTATTTTCGGAGCCATTGAAGTCGGTACCATGAAGTCGAAGGCAGACCACTCCGTCAAGACTTTTCTCTTCGAGAACCTTCAGATGGGCGAGGTGAAACAATGTGGTGCCGTCCAGTTGCAGCAAGAGCTCCGGGATGTTGCCCGAGGTCGTGGACGTTACCCCGTACAAACTCGAAATAGCGAGGGTGATATCGTTCTCGGTTTCGGGGGCGTCGTCGTAGTCCGACATCCTTTGGCCCGTGTCGCCCTGCATGGCCAACACATGCTGGTGCGGGTCAAAGCTGTCTGCGGTATCCGCATACTCAAAGCACAGTTGATCGGGTGCCACGTACGCCGTCGTGAAGGTCGCGTGGTCGGATGGCTCGCCGTCCTCAACAGTCTCCAGGGTCCCCGAGTCCCTGTAGGAAGTGAGGCTGGCGTATATCATGGTAGTCTTCGCGATGATTTCCATCGCCTCCGGTGCGGCGCTTTCCTTGACCAGCGCGCCAAACTCTTCGTGGGTGTGTTCGTACTCGGTGTAGATGACCATCAAGTGTATCCGCCCGCGAATATCAAAAACGGTTACGTTCATCGACGTGCGCCCCTTGAGAAAGTAAAACGACCCCTCGGTCGGCTCATCGTCTGGATAGCCATCCTTCCACCCGTTATCGTCGAAGTACGACTGGTAAAACGCTGAAATTCCCGCAACGGTGGCGTTACCATACTCCGCACGGACGTAGAAAGAAGTTTCCAGGTCATCACCGTTAGTCGCGAACAAGTCATAGCCTGGCGGGAGATGCGCCTTCGCCAGTGCTTCGCGTAGTACCCCGGCATCGGGGCCACTCGTTGAGAGCCATCCCCTTCCCAGAAAGAGCAGCAGGGCCAAAGCAACCACGGTAGTTGTTGCAATAAGGTACTTGCGCATTATTGAAACTCCCTGGTGTTATTATTTTTCTGCCAAATCAGACTTCCGAATAACCTGCCCGGCAGTGCGCCTCATAAAAATGTCCGTAAGAACAAGCCGCGTTAGTGCCTTACTTATAAATAAGGCCAATAAAAAACAAGAAGTTTCATGCTGCCATATCCATAAGTCATTGTGTTAAAACGGTTAAAATAGCGTTCGATGCCGTGCTCAACTCTCGACCTTTTGGGGCTGCTCGGCGCTTAAATAAGGAGGTGTCAAGGGTGCCACCCTCACACGCAGCCGGTTTCCGGCTAAGTTTGCGGGTGCGGGTTCGCGAGGAC
>JAJRPE010000176.1 GCA_024280935.1 Candidatus Hydrogenedentota bacterium | reverse complement strand
GTTGGTGTTTTTCTTGAGATCTATTGTTTTATCGGCCCGAAGGGCCAGCGCAGAAAAGCCCAGGGCAACGCCCTGGGATCAGGTGTCAATAAATCTTGAAGCCCTGAAAGGGCGGCGCAGTTCGTTTGCGTGTATATCACAGAACATAAGCTGCGTTGCCCTTTCAGGGCGCATTTGAATTCTGCTCTGTAGTCCCAGGGCGTTGCCCTGGGCTTTCCTGCATTGCCCCTTCGGGGCGTAAAGCATAGCCAAAGGCTTACGGTGAAGCGGGTGCGACCGAGCTGGTATCGAAATCTCCGAATGCCACACCGGTTGCTCTGGAGGAAACAAGAAGTACGCCCAAATCGGATGAACCCGAAAAGGCTTCCCTCCTTGGAGGGGAACATAAAACGTTGGCTCCGCCAACAAGAAACATGGCGTGAAGGCCTACCGTTTTTTTTGCATACTCTCCTAAAACTCAGTGACTACCGTATCCACCACCGTCATCTTCTCCGGCGCAAGAAGTCCCTGCAGGTTGTCCAGGTCATACCATGACAGAGCGTTGTGTACCGTGTTGATGATCTGGTTGTTGGGACGGAGCGTCTCGACCACGGCCTGCCAGCTTGGGATGCCGCCCGAGAGCGTCACGTGGCTGTAGGCATCCGGTTGGAGGGCGGCGGCGTGGACCGCGGGCACGGTGGATTCCCCGTAGGCCGTGAGCGAGAGCGGCGCGTCGGTATATTCGCGGCACCACGCGGTGATTTGGCGCAGGTCCTCCGTCCGCTGGCCCACGATGGAGAGGCCGTTGAGGTAGGCCCGCATGAAGGTGCTCCAATCGTTGCCCACCTTGAGCCAGCCGCCAGTCCACTTGTAATTCTCCGTGAGGCCCATGCCCCGGAGGGAGACGAAGAGGTAGGCCGTGTCGGGGGCAAGCCCGGCATCCAGGATCGGCTGCAATTCTTCCAGCGTGTTGTCGGGGGTGAAAATATGGGCTTGGGCAGCGTTGCCCGACTTGGGTATATAGGCGCGGGCGGGCAAAACGATGCCGGGTTCCGTGGTCAGCAGCAGGTGGTGGACAAGGTGCTCGCCGACTTCCTCTTCCGCCAGCACTTCGGCGGTTGCCGGGGCGAGGGTGCCCTCGGTGCGGATGCCCGCCAGTTCCCGCACTTTGTCCAGGGCGACCGCAGGGTGTGTGTCATTCCAATAGGCGGCGCGTTTCGCTTTGAGACCTTCGGCCCGCTCCACGTTGAGGTCGAGGGTGCTGCGGTAGCCTTCCATCGCCGAAATCTGGCCGGTGGGCGTACACTGCAACTCGGCATCGGTCATGATGCCGAAATTGGTCTCGTCCACGGGCTGGTCGATTTCCAAGAGCCAGCGCTGCATCCACTGGACCATGCCCTCGCGAAGCCGTTCGCTGAAGCCGTGTTTTTCATCCGTCTCCACGAGGCTCATGCGCTCCGGCACGCCCAAACGGGTGTAGAGCCGCTTGGCTTCCCGGAAGGTGCCCCAACTGCCTTGGATGTCGAAGAAATCCTGGGTGGCGGTGAGCATAAGGGTGGGGCGGGGCGCACGGATATGAATGTAGTCGGCGTGATCCAGCCCCTGCTTCAACTGGCCGAAGATGTTCTGTTCCCCGTCCTGCGGCCCGATGGTTTCCAGGATGCGTTTCCACGAGGTGACGTAGCAGCTTGGGGCGGCCACTGCCACCCGCTTGTCGAGGGCCATGATGTAGCTGGTGAGGGTGCCGCCGCCGGAATTCCCCGTGCAGCCGATCTTGTCCGCAATGATGTCGGGTCGGCTCTGGAGATAGTCGATGCCCCGCATACCATCCCAGATGCGGTATTGGGCGATGCTCGTGCCCGTGAGGATAGCGCCCACATCGAAAATGGTGTGTTCCACCGTCGTGCTCATATTCGGCTTTCCCGAGGCGTCTTGATAGTGGCGACGTTCGCCCTGGCCGATGGGGTCGTAGCAGAAGGCCGCGATGCCATGGCGCGCCAGCAGGATGGAGGCCCGTTGGTACGTCTCGGCGGCCTTGCCGTTGTTGCTGTGACCGCAGGGAACCAGCACGCCGGGGTAGGGTCCGTCGGTCACGGGCAGGTAAAGCACCGCCGTGACGAAGAAGTTGGGACGGCTCTCATAGATGATTTTTTCATAGCGGAAGCCTTCGCCCGTGCCTTCGCCGACCTTTCGCGCGTTGAGTGGCGTACGCTCGGGGAAGCCGCCCAGCGCAGATACGAAGTAGTCGTATTGATTCTCCTGGTAGGCCTGGATGTCTTCCGGCGTCTTCAGGGCCTCGTAACGCTCGCTTCGCTTTTCGATGTTTTTGAAGGCGATGTCTTCCAGATAACGGTTCACCATCTGATCCGGGGCAACCCCGCCTAAGGCCTTTTGGATGGCCTCCTTATACTGGTCATCCGTAACACCGGTGAGGGTAAGCGCCAGGCCGATGAGGGTGCATGTCAGGTTCACGGGAGAATCTCCTTGTTGGGGAATGCGTTAAGCCCCCAGTGTGCCATGGGACAGAGGCTTGTGTCGAGGGTGCATAGGGATGCGGAAGTCAACACGGGTGGAGCTATAGTGGCCTTGCTTCGCCTGCGCCCGGGGCCTGAGACCATGGCATGCATAACACAGCGACAACACGGCAACCCGGGAGACCCTATGTTTGCTTCCATGGATGGGAGAGGACTCCAACAACCGTAATTGGAGAGGCGGAGTTTATCGGACATAGGGAGTCGGATTGTTTCGTAGTACCAACGAAGGCGGGTAATTCCGCTGGAGGAAAGGAGATGACACAAGGCCGAGCGATGTGAAGAGACACCGGCTGCGCCCAGACGGAGTGAAGCGGTGTCCACGAAATTGCATCGCATAGCACGCAAGTTATGACAGCGTGTGAATGACAGCGTGTGCGTAAATAGCGCAAGCACGGTTCTGGGAGGGGCGGAGGGACAACCGGGTATGGACGAAATAGTGTGGCACCGCCGAGAAATCAGGCGGAAAACAGAGAAAACAAACATCGTCCTACAGCTTGGAAGCCCTCCGCCTACTCGACAGCCACGTCAGCGCACTTTCGTAGAGCGAAGGCGATTCCCAGCGCAGGGGAACCCGGGTGCGCAAAGGTGTTTCGGCGCTTGCGCGACCGTGTTCTCCCTTGAAGCGGCGGCGGTATCGGAGGGCCAGTCATTCTCGGGAGGGGTGGCGGAATTTCCATCGAGCTACCCGGTCAGCCAAATGTACCCTCAAACCGGATGAACCCTTTTTTCGATTGACCTCATCGACTTGAGATGACGAATACAGTAAGCGTTCTCAGACCGCTGCGGGTGCCACGGACAAGGGGCGATAGCACCTTGCCCGTGAGGGGGCTTTCCGAGCGACGTGGACCGCGAGATATTATTCGTCCCCATGTTTCGCACGGGCAAGCCCTACCGGGCTTGACTGTGGCACCCGACGTGGGTCCTCACAAAAAATACGAAACCCAATTTCACCGGGAGCAGGGGTTCTGAGGCCAGCGCACGAACCCGTCAGGACTCGTTGATACTCGTCTTTTGGGGATCGCGCGGCACGACCACGACTCGCAGCAGTTCCAATCAGCCAAAGCGTTCCTCTTTTTCGCTGTCAACTGTCCACCGTCAACTGCTACAAGTATCCGTTGGCTTCTAGCATTTGCAGGTCGTCTTCCGACAGATCCTGGGCGGTGGATTGGTTTCTCGGCGTGCGCTGGTGCCAATCTTCTAGCAGGACGGCAAGGGCTGCCGCTTTTTCGGGGTGCTTTGTGACGAGGTTGTGTTCTTCGGCGGGGTCTTCGGTG
>JAJRPE010000175.1 GCA_024280935.1 Candidatus Hydrogenedentota bacterium | reverse complement strand
GTTGGCCGCAACCAAAACTTTATTCACCACGAAGGCACGAAGAACACGAAGGGCGCACGAAGAGGAGAATAGAGGTAACAGGTTGCACGGTCCGTCCTTAAATTTTTCCTTCTTCGTGCGCCCTTCGTGTCCTTCGTGGTAAAAAAACTGTTGAGATCAAACAGAACTCCGGCGAAACTCAAAATAAACACCCGTTCGTTTCTATTCTGTAAACGACTTGACATCAATACGTTACATAATCTGAGAAAAATTTTCTTATTGAGAAAACAAGAAAATGGCGGATAGTAGTTCAGAGCAGCCATTGGCCGCAACCAAAACTTTGACCACGGATTGCAACTTCCTCACCATAAAGAATCCGCTGTACAACTACTCCAACTATCAAACAACGGTGTCTCTATCTATGCCTTGAAATAGCCCCACGAAGAAGATTTGTAAGCGTTCACGGGCCACTTGGGGTGCCACGGACAAGCCCTACCGGGCTTGTCTGTGGCACCCGAAGGTTGTTTTTATAGGGTCAAGGTGATATCAAGAAAAAAGCGGAGGGTGTGAATGCTTACGAAGATTTCACTGCACAGGGCATTCGGATTCTGGACGTTTTTGTTTTACGCCGCTTTTATTGTCTATGATTGTAGTCATTGAGGGCCGTCCCATTTGTATATTATCGTTCCGATAGATATTCACGGGGCGATTTAAGGGGAGGGAATCGAATGCCTGTAGAAACATCGTCTTCGACGGAGATGGACTTCCGTAATGTCAGGTGGGTTGTGCGGGGAATGGCCCTCGTGTCGGCATTCATGCTAATCTCCGTCCTTTGCATTGATAAGATAAGCGATGATGCCGAGTTCCCGCGTGATGCCATGGGAATGGCGCTGGGCTTGGTCCTTCTATTTGGCACATGGTATCTTGCCCGCAAGATTGCTTACATCCCCCGGGTGATTCCTGCGGTGCGGTTGGGAAGTAGCCTCATCGCAGTCGGCCTGACCATGAATTTCCTGGAGGAGGTGCCCGGGATTGCGGCCCATCCCTTCTATGGTAATGGTGGTGTCCTTCATGCGATGAAGATCGATACCGGCGTAGTTACCCTCGGCGTACTGACCCTCCTTTGCGCCAGTTATTTCATCATCCTCGAAATTTCGCGTTCACATTCCGAATTGGCGGAGAAGAGCGCTTCCCTTAAGGCCAGCCTTGCGGAGCAAAAGAAGCTCAATGATGCCTTGCGGGAAAGCGAAACGCGTTTTCGCCTGGTTACGGAAAACGCCTCCGACGTGATCTGGTCGATTGATGCCAACCTGAACCTGGTCTACATCAACCCTGCTGTCATGGATTTCATCGGGTATACTGCCAAAGACGCGAAAAAATTATGGCGGGAACTCGTCGCCAACGGCCCAGAGGAATCCCCGTTGCGTCAAGCCGTTCTGGACGTAATCAGCCAGGGCGAATCCTGTTTTCCTGGCACTCCCCCTTCGCAAACAGTAATTCGAGAGGATATCCATACGAACGGCACGTCGGTAACCGGCGAGCATCGGGTCTCTTTCATCCCGAGCGACGATGGAACTAAGTTTTCCATTGTTGGTGTAACCCGAGACATTACTGCCAGAAAGCGTGCGGAAGAAGCGGTTCGAACGGCCGCTCGAATGGAAGCCATCGCCACATTGGTTGGCGGTATTGCCCACGATTTCAATAACCTCATAGCGGTTATCCTTGGCAACGCGTCGCTCGCCCAGTTGGAGGTGTCGGAAGAGCATGCCGCCGCCAAGCGCCTGAGGCACATCGAAGGCGCTGCCATAAAGGCCGATGAATTATCCTCACAGATGCTGGCCTACGCACGCGGTGGAAAATATGCGCCCAAAGTCATCAACCTGAACAAGACCATTGACGCGACCTTGAGATTGGACCGGGTCCACATTCCCCCCGCGATACATGTCGAGAGCCGTTTTGATTCGGAACTCAAGAATATTTATGCAGACAGCTCTCAAATTGAGCAGGTCCTAATAAACCTTATCAATAATGCGGTCGAAACCATGGATGAATCCGGTCAAATCGTATTTACTACATCCAACGCAAATATGTCAGCGGAGGAGAGCGACGCTCTTCCCGGCATGAAGCCGGGTTCCTATGTGCTGCTTACGGTGGAGGACACCGGTTGCGGCATGGACGAGCAAACCCGTGCGAGAATTTTTGAACCCTTCTTCACGTCAAGGCAGACGGGACAAAGTCGCGGTCTTGGTCTTGCGGCGGCCTATGGCATCGTAAAGAGTCACGAGGGCGGGATTTATGTGGACAGCCAGCCGGGAGAAGGCGCAACATTCAGCGTATACCTCCCTGTCACGACCCTGGAGATACCGCACCCGCCGGATCAGATGGAAAACAGTCTTGGCGGAAGTGAAACCGTCCTTCTCATCGACGACGAAGAAAGAATTCTCGATGTAGTGGAAAAGATACTTCATCTAAAAGGATACGCCGTTCTCAAGGCGCGAAATGGTGAGGAAGGCATCGCCATGGCACAGGGTTTCGAAGGCGATATACACGTCATCCTTCTCGACATGCGCATGCCCGTGCTCAGTGGACCCGAGGCATTCCCCATGCTCAGGGAAGCCCGGCCCGACGCAAAGATTATTCTATGTAGCGGCTACGCTATCGATAGTGAGTCCCAAGCCCTGCTTGATGCCGGTGCCGTGGCCTATATAAAGAAACCTTTCCGACTCAAGAAACTTCTGAGCGAAGTTCGGGGGGCGCTAAATCTGAAAAGTGAGCGGGTGTAGCTCAGTCTACAGACGGCACCTTGAGATAATCGAACGAAGGGCAGGGCAAATGAAAGCTGCATTTTTCACTGGAGCAAAACAACCTTTTACCTTCCAGGACGTGGCCGTGCCGGAGCCTGGCCCAGGCGAGGTGCGTATTCGCTGTCACGCAAGTGGCATCTGCGGGACCGACGCGCATTATTGGGACGGCACCCTCCCGTTGCAGTCGCCCTGGGTTCTCGGCCACGAACCTGTGGGCACTATCGACGCTCTTGGAGATGGGGTCACCCATCTGCGCGAAGGTGACCGGGTCGGCGTTTCGTGGGTGCAGGAGGGCTGCGGACGTTGTGGATTCTGTCAGCGGCGCAAACCCGACTACTGCGACGATCAGTATTCCTGGATGAATCTCGGCGGCGGGCACGCGGAGTACATGATAGCGCGGGCAGCCGGTTGCACGCTCTTGCCTGATGGTCTCGACTGGGCTGTGGCAGCACCGCTATTTTGCGCGGGTTACACGGTCATGAGCGGCTACCGCAACGCCCAGGCCAAACCCGGCGACCGCGTCGGCGTGATCGGCATCGGTGGGCTGGGACATCTCCTGGTGCAGGTAGCCAAAGCCTACGGGCACGAAGTGGTGGCCATCACGAGCAGTGAAAACAAGCGCGAAGAAGCCCGACAGCTTGGTGCGGACGAGGTCTTGGTGGTTAAGGAACATGCAGGCAAGGCGCTGGCGGATATGGGCGGGGTGGATGTTGCTATTTCTACATCAAATGACATGAAACACAATAGCCAGGTAATCGAGGGAATCCGGCACGAGGGCAAACTGGTTTCGATGGCCATCAGCAAGGAGAAAATGGAGATTGATCCGCTGTTCCTCCTCGATCATCAAATTAGAATAATCGGCTCGCAGCAATGCGGTCGCGAGGACCTGGTCGAGATTCTGGGCTTGGCTGCATCCGGCAAGGTCAAGCCTATGCTGGAATGCTATCCGCTGGAGGCTGTGAACGAGGTTATGCAACGACTGGCCGAAGGAAAAGTACGTTACCGTGCCGTGTTGACACACGAGTGCGGGTGATTAAAACGAGATTGAACCTATGGAATAAGGAACGCGTCAAACGGAACAACTTCGTCGTGGAACCCTGCACAAGCTATGTTGGGGTTGGTCACACATGAGTTCTATCGGATGTGCCGTGCGATCCCGAGGTACGAGGGTTCGTGCGCTTGGAGCAACAGCACCGTGATACTCCCGAAGCATCTTGCGCGAGCGGCGCTACGCCAGCGCACGAACCCCTCAGGACTCGTTGAGACTCGCCTTTTGGGGATCGCGCGGCACGTCTGAGCTTCGTGGTAGCCGTTTCAGCACCTCGCGATTAGTCCAACGGGGTTTCTCCGCCGACAAGCGAGTAACCATTACTCGTTCCTCGTGTCTGTGTAGGTGGCACCCTTGCCGTTTTTCGTATTTGTTCACAGGGCACCGCACACGCCGTAGCGAAACGAGCTACTTGGCCAGTTCATCGCTCGCGATGTGGTAGTGCGGATCTTCGTGAAGGTCGACTTCGATGATGTCGCCCGCCTTTTTCAGCAGGGCCTGGCACTCGGTGCTGAGGTGCTTCAGCCGGGCCGTCTTGCCCAGCTTGCGGTACTTTTCGCTGAGGCCATGAATCGCTTCGAGGGCGGAGTGGTCATAGACCTGGCAGTTTTTGAACTCGATCACGACTTCGTCAGGGTCTTCATTCGGCGTAAAGATACTCTTGAAACTGGTCACTGCGCCAAAAAACAAGGGGCCGTTCAGTTCGTAAGTCTTGATGTCATTCTCTTCATAGGTGTTCGCAAAGATACGCTGGGATTTCTTCCACGCGAATACAAGGGCAGACATGATCACCCCCGCAATCACCGCGATGGCAAGATCAAATATAACGGTCACCGAAGAGACCAATATGATGGTGAGAAAATCACTCTTGGGAATTTTATTCCACAGGCGGAGGCTGGTCCATTCGAAGGTCGCGATGACGACGATGAACATGACGCCAATCAGGGCTGCCACGGGGATTTTTCCGATGGCCGCCCAAAGAGGCGGGTAAATGGTAAAGCCCAGGAGGAAGAGCGCCGCCGCCATGCCCGAGAGCCGGGTTCGCCCACCGGAACGGATGTTGATCATGGATTGGCCAATCATGGCGCAGCCGCCCATGCTGCCAAAAAATCCAGAAACGATATTGGCGAGTCCCTGGGCGATACATTCTCGATTACCATGCCCACGGGTTTCGGTGAGCTCGTCTATCAGGGTAAGGGTCATGAGGGATTCGATGAGACCAATGGCGGCCAACGTGAGCGCCAGCCCGAAGATGATACCAAGGCTGTGAAAGGAGAAATCGATATCGGGCATCTGAAATCGCCCTGCTTTTCGCCCTTCCAGGGTCGTTTCAGGGGCGGTAAAGGCTTCGGCGGCCTTTTTATGGCCTTTGGCCGCGATCTCACCATAGAGCATGCCCGGCTTGAGGGCTTCAAACTCGTCGGTTTTGATTTTCTTTTCGAGGGCAATTTGTTTTTGGCTGGTAACGAAATCATTGACGGTTATAGATTGCAGCGGGGTGATCTGCACCAGGGTGGTGACGATGACGATTGCCGCGAGGGTGCCGGGAATGGCTTTGGTGAGCTTGGGGAGGTATTGGATGATCGCCATGGTAAGGGCGATCAGGCCGATGGTGGTGTAGAGCGCGGGGCCGCTCATCCACTCGCCCGCCACAACAAAGTTCCCGGTGTGTTCATCAAAGAACACCGCCATGTTCTCTTTGAGCTGACCAAACTGGGCTTTGCCGATAACGATGGCCAGCCCGTTTACGAAACCGAGCATGACGGGGTGCGGCAGGAGACGCACGAATTTTCCCAGCTTAAAGACACCGCACAGGATCTGGATGATACCGCACAAGACGACGGCGGCGAAGAGATACTCCAGGCCGTAGAGTATGACGAAGGAAGTCATAACAACGGCCATGGCACCCGTTGCGCCAGAGATCATTCCAGGGCGCCCGCCAATCGCGGCCGTGATAAAGCCGACAAAGAAGGCGGCCCAGAGTCCGACCATGGGGTCAACACCGGCCACAAAGGCAAAGGCCACAGCTTCCGGGACAAGGGCCAGGGCCACGGTCAGTCCAGAAAGGAGTTCGTCCTTCAGGCTGTGCTGTCGTTTAACAATTAAGTCGATCATTCAAATGCCTTATGGGAAAGGGGGCTGGTGTTTTTCTGGCAGCCTGCTTTGTTAACAGCAGGGGCAAAAACGACGATACACGTAAAGACAGGGATATACATTACGCAGATCGGGTGCCATGCCAAGGGGAGGAAAGAACTGGTATTATATAGAAAACAGCCCCGATGATGTCAAGTTTGATGGCTGAAAACAGGGCTTTTGAGCCATTTGATGTGCCCAGAACCTTCAAAGGAAGCTTCAAGGGTGCCCCCCTCACACGAAGCCGGTTCCCGGCTAAGTTTGCGGGTGCAGACTCCTGAAACGTGTTTCAATTCGTCACCTGGTTCACAATACACGTCGTAACATTCTTGTCGTCTCTTTTTATACACGAGGCTATCCTGATGACTTGCACCCGCAAGCTTCCCCGCTTCGCTCCCCCGCGTGAGGGTGGCACCCTTGACGCTTCCTTGTTGGCGAAAATTGGGTTGTGGGCGAAGCTCACCTTAGTACCTTACTCCGTGAAACCACTATAAGAAACAAGATAAGCCCATGTCATTCCCACGCACGTGGGAATCCAGAACGCGGTAAGTTTGCACCAAATCTCCACTGGATCCCCGCGTTCGCGGGGATGACAGTCTTGGGTTGTGGGCGAAGCGAACATTAGTTTGATTGCTCAGCGTAAGTCACGATTTCATCGGGTGCCAGCGCACGATTCAACAAGATCAGGTCATCAAACTGGCCTTGGAAAAAATCACGTACTCCGGTGTTCGCTCCCAGATACAGGGCTGGCGGCGCGCCTACACGGGCTTTCCGCGGTCGTAGGACTTTGTCCTTCAGTTCCGCAGTTCCCTGAAGCACGCCGTCAATGTAGATCATCAACGACTCGCCTGGCACGCTGACTGCGGCGATGTGTACCCATTGGTTTCCCGGAATGGCCGCTTTCGACACGGCAATCACGGGGCCGCTTTCCGTGTGGACGGTCCACTGCACGTTGCCTCCCTCGTTAAGACTCAGGCGATAGCCTCGCGCTTTTCCATCCCGTGGGCGCTGTTCTTTCTGCACCAGCACAGCATCCTGGGCTTCGCCGGTGTTGCGCACCCAAAGCATAAGGGTCATGGCACCCTCCGGGGCATGCATATCCTGAATGTGGGACGCGGGACATTCGAGGAAATCATCGATTCCATCGAAAGATATCACGGCACCACGCTGGTCATCCTGGGCGTGCAACTCCGCCGGAATGCCCGCCGAAAAGGTCATGTTGGGGCCATTTAACGCGGCGTAGGGGGAGTGATCATTCACATGGACACCGGAGGTCTCATTGAAGGTAAAACGAAGAACCCGGTCTTCCGTCCGTGGGGCTGATTGGGACGCTGGCACACCTTCCGCAGTGGGAACGGATTCCAGGCGGTGCAGGGCTATGTCGTCAAACCACGTCGCCCCTTCATTCTCCACACTGCGCAAGATGACACGGACGCGCACAGCACCCTCGGGCACATCCGCTTCCGCGGCCAGTTGCGTCCAATCGTGATCGCCCTGAATGGCGGTGCTTTTAACTTCCTGCACCAACTGTGCTGCCGCGTCGGAAAACTGAAGCACCACAAAGGACTCTCCCGTCGCCTGGGCGGTCCGCACCCATGCGCTGGCACGATATCGCTGGCCGGGTCTTACAAATGATGCCGCAGGCCACGTCTGCCGCCATTCCAAGCCCTGTGTCCCCGCCCACATGAGTTTGAGCGAATGCCGCCCCGAATGATAGACGTTGCCGTTTCGTATGGCCAGCCCTTCCCATTCGATACGCCCCACGCGGTCCTGCTTATCCCCATGGGCACCCACCCAGCCCTCGGGCCAAGGCTCCCAAAAATCCTCTTCTTCCACGTTCGCATTGGTTACCAGATTTTTGTTGGCCGCCGGTGCCACATACGCGGGCCTTGGCCCGGCCAGTGCGATGGCGGTGTGAAGGGCATCGGTGACGACTTTGGCGGCCTCGTTCGTGCAGCGAACACGCAGCTCGTTGTAGCGCTCCAGATCGTCCTCCAAAATAGCCTGCCTGAGTTCCAGGGCAACCGTTTCCACAAAGTGGACCATGCCCTCAACCCGCTTCACCAAGGCCTCCCCCACCTCCTCGGGCGTATCACTCAGTATTTGGGGCTGATAGCCGGTAATACGGGTTTTCTCATAGGCGAATTTTGACGCACGATGGATCGCCTGCATGCGCGGGAAGGTCGCCGAGTCCTGAATCGAATGAAACACGGCACCAAACATGCGAATAGCATCGCCGTGTCTGCCCAACTTCAATAATTCGATGGCCTTGGGATAGAGCGTGCGCGATGCCTCGTAGGTGCCGGGCGGCGAATGAAGATGAACTTGATGTCCCTGGCGGCTCACCGGACTCCAGTCACAGGCCTGGGAAATCCCCCACTCGCGCCGCACATCGGGCGACCATCCCGCATCGGGCAATCCCGACCAGCCTCCCCACGTGCCGGAGTTGGACCAATTCATGTCGGGTAGATGGGTGTAGTGTTCGATCAGCAATTCAAGCTCTGGCGCAAGATAGGCACGCTCTTCGTCCGACAACACGCTTGCCGTGGCCCACATCATCCAACTGTGGTCACCGTGCAGTTTTCCCTTCATGGCCTCCAAATCGTCGGCGTGCGCTGGGGTAGGGATGCTCAGCGACAAACACACCAATACAACGAAAGGCCAAGAGGCTTTTGAAATGATTCTCATGAAAGATCTCCAACTGAAAAATGACAGGCGTATCGATACAGACTTCCAGCACTTGATTCTCAGTCTGATGTTGTTTACGAATATTCTCTGTAAGCGTTTAGGCGTTATTCATGGATATAGACATACGTTCAATTGTCCAAAACAGGGCCAACGGCCCGAATCCATACCAGCCTGGGGCAACGCCCCAGGTAACATGTCAAGAGGAGAAGAGGGCTGAAAGCCCGATCCATGTACTATACCCCAATCCAATGAGTTCCGTAATTGTTAAATTGACTCTCAGTACGAAAAATAGATGGTGCTGAATAGGATGAGGCATAGGTGTGAAGTCAACGGATATATCGGGCTTTCAGCCCTCAGCATTCGAGTTTTCTCTGTCCTGGGGCGTTGCCCCAGGCTGGTATAAAACGCGCCGTTGGCGCTCAAAACAAGTCCTTTTTCATGCCACCAAGGCAACATCAAGAACGAGTGTATTCTGTTGTAAAAGCTTATCTCTTCTTATCGTTCCGAGCCAAACCACGCGGCGATGAGCGCCGCTGTTTCCACAGGTTTGTCCTGGGGCACGAAATGTCCCACGCCGGGCACAACTTCGCGTTGCGCGTTGGGTATCCGGGCCTGCTGGGCTGCAACCAGGGGCTGCACGTAGCTCTCGGAGCCCGTCACCAGGCAGGTTTTGCACTGGAAGGTCTCCAGCGTCTCATAGACGTCACTGGCACCACCGAGCTCGTAGTACCAGGCTTCCCGGTCGCCGGGGCACTTGAGGGAACAACGGCCATCGTCGGTAACGTTAAAAGCGTGGGCCATGTAGGCATCCACCGCGCCCGCGACCCAGTGCGTCATGGGCGGCTTGGAGACCAAGCGTTCCCGTGCCTGGGCAAGCCCGTCGAAGTCGTTAATGCGGTAGCGCACTTTTTCGGCGAGGGGGTTCTTCCCGGAAAAATACTCCCGAGGTCCTATGATGGGGTCAATGAGCAGAATCTTCCCAAAAGTCCCAGGGCTTGAATGTTCCGCATAGGCAACGTGGGCACCGCCTGCCGAATGACCCACCGCGCCGATGCCTTTTCCCAAATTGAAATGGGTGAGCACCGCCATGAGATCCTGTCCCGAGCAGGACCAGGCGTAGTCTTCGCGCGTTGGTGGTGTCGCTGAATCGCCGTGCCCCCGTGTATCTACGGCCAGAACACGGAAAGCATCGTTTAGCTCCGCAACGACAACATCCCAGATGCGGGCCAGGGTTCCCGTGCAATGGGCGAAGAGTAGGGGCGGTCCATCGCCGCCATAATCCCAGACGTTCAGGTTGAGGCCCGCATATCCGGGAAATGTGGCCGCTACGGGCGTTCGTGGAAGGGGCATGGTGTCTTTCTGCGTGCTTTTGTCTTGGGCGATAGCGTAGCAGACGAAAGATGCTGGATGCACGACACCACGGTTGATTGGGTAAAGGCGACAGTTCGCGGACCGGTCACTCGGGAACTTTCGGAACGAAGAGATTCAGTAAGCGTCCACGGAAAACGGGAGGACGGGTTTTCTTACCCGGCACAAGGTACGCGTTGTATGCACCGAGGACCGTGAGTGATACAAGCGTGCCAAGCGGCCTGTGCTGGTATCGCGCTGCCTTTATTGCGGACTGGAAAGTCCGCACGCCTGCCGACTGTGAACGCACACGTTACCCTATTCGTGGCGCAAGGCCTCCACGGGGTCCATGTTGGCGGCCCGTATGGCCGGGTAAATTCCGAAAATGATACCGACCACCGCCGATATGGAAAAGGCCAGGATAGGGCCTTCGGGCGTCACGATGGTCTTCATGTCGGTCATGGCCCCAATGCCGATGGGTATCATAATGCCGATGATCACGCCCAAAGCACCGCCCGTAGCCGAGAGGAGCACGGTCTCAATAAGGAACTGGGTGATGATGTCCCTGCGCTTGGCACCCAGGGCACGTCGAATACCTATTTCACGGGTCCGTTCGGTGACGCTGGCCAGCATGATATTCATAATGCCGATGCCGCCAACGAGCAGGGAGATGGCCGCGATGGATCCGAGCAAAATATTGAAAGTACGGGCCGTCGCTTCGGCTGAGCGGAGCAATTCGAGAGGAACCTCCAGCTCAAAATCACGCTTCTTGTGGTGCCGCTGCAGGATGCCCTCGATAATCAGTGCAATTTCTTCCACCTCCTGCTGATTGTGGACCTGGACAATGGCCTCGTGGAGTTGTACTTTTTCGTTCTCAAAACTGCCGCTGCTTCGTTTGCGAAGTATTTCTCCAAACCGGGCCCGTGCCGTAGTGAGTGGAATGTAAAGGCGATCCAGGCGGCTCCCTTCGTCGGAAGAGCCGGGGCGCCCAGTCTCCACATCGATAACGCCAATCACCTGGTAATAATTACTGCCCACGCGCACCTTCTGCCCAATTGGTTTTTTCAGGGGGAAGAGCTTCGGCGCCAACGATGCGCTCAGAACGCAGACGTTGGTTTTTTCGTAGCTTTCCAAGTCAGAGAAAAAACGGCCCTCGGCCAGGCGAAGCTTCTTCATTTCTGGAAACCAAGGCACCGTGCCGACGATATCCGCATCCGCTCGATAAGTGGCCCGCCAGATACGCTTGCGCATGATTCGATTGGGCACCACCACGGTGACACCGGGGATCGTACCCCGGATGCGTTCGAGGTCTTTGTAGGTGAGACCATACTCGATGACGTAGGTTTGCTCCGTAGAGTTGCTGTCCGTATCCGGCGGCTTCACGCTATGGAGAATGATGTTGTTGCTGCCGAGCCGCCGTATTTGCTCCTGAGCCTCGTAGCTCGCGCCCTCGCCCACGGCAAGCATGGCGATTACCGAGCAAACGCCGAAGACGATGCCGAGGACGGTGAGGAGTGAACGAAGGCGGTGCAGCCAGAGGCTCTTGAAGCCAAGAATGATGGTTCGGCGGAGTCGCGCCGGTGTAAATGGGTTGACATTCTTCGTAGCGAGTACGCGGTTATCCATTGCGGATGTCCGATTCCACCAGGCCATCCCGGAGCCGGATAACACGTTGCGATTGATTGCAAATATCGTCGTCGTGGGTCACCATAAGGATGGTTTTTCCCTGCCCGTGCAGTTCATTGAAGAGATCCAGAATTTCCGCGCCAGAACGTGAATCCAGATTGCCCGTGGGTTCGTCGGCCAACAAGACGATAGGATCGTTCACAAGTGAGCGGGCGATACCAACGCGCTGTTGCTGGCCACCAGAAAGCTCAAAGGGCTTGTGGTCCAGTCGATCACCCAAGCCCACCCGCTTCGCCATTTCCACCGCGATATCCCGGCTCGCCTCCCCCGCGATTCCCTGGTAGTACAGGGGCACCTCAATATTTTCAATCACGGTAAGCTGCTGTATGAGATTGTAGGATTGAAAAATGAAGCCGAGCTTGCTTCCGCGAACCTCCGACAGGCTATCGTCCTCCATCTGGGATACGTCCACATCCCCAAGAATGTAGTGTCCCGATGTCGGCCTGTCCAGGCAGCCCAGAATGTTCAACAACGTCGATTTACCGCAACCCGAAGGCCCCATAATGGCCACATATTCGCCTTCAAGAATATCGATATCGATGCCGCCCAGCGCGTCAAGCTTTTCGGAACCCATATAATACGTTTTTGTGACCTGCTCCAGGCGGGCAATACTCGCTACGGCTACAGTCATTATGCGGCCTCGCCGCGTTTCTTTTGTCCGTTTTTGTCACGCTCCGTGGCCTCGCCCCGGTCGACGGACAGGGGAGCCCGCAGCGCAACGACCTCGCCGGGTTCCAGACCCGATGTTATCTCGATGAATGTTGTGTCGAAGGAACCGGTCTCCACCACACGCCGCTCCATGCCGCGTTCGGCGAGATAGACCACCGTATCGCCGTTATCCTGCGTTACCGCCTGCAGGGGAACCATGACCACATTATTGAGGGCTTCAATAATGATTTCGCCTTCCGAGCTCATGCCCGGCTTGAGCCAGTCGTGCTGACCATCGATCAAGATGGTGGTAGCGTATACCTTGAGGTCCGGGTTCATCCAACGGTTTTGAGAATCGGGCAAGACACCGATTTTAAGTACTTCGCCTTCGAGAAGTTCGTCGGGAAAAGCGTCGACCCTAATCCGCGCCCGTTGGCCCTTCTTTACGCGTTTCACGTAAGACTCATGCACTTTGACGTTTACGGTCATTTGGGTGGTGTCAGGAATCGTGATGATTACCTGGCGCTCTCGGACGGCGGCCCCTTCCTCAATGCGGTCATTGTTGCGATAGTAACTGCGCCCCCCTGCGCCGTAGACCGCCAGGCCGGGCTTTGTGGCGCGAATCACACACTTTGTGATCTGTTCGTTCAATTCATCCCGCTTTCGACTTTGCAGCGCATAACGCGCCTCGGCGGAATTAAGTTTGGCCTCGGCTTGCGCCAACTTCGAGACCGCCAGCTTTCGGGCACGTTGGAGTGCTCGCAAGGACTCTTCGTAGTCGGATAGCAGTTTTTCCGCTTGCTTTGGAAACTCATATTTCACGTAGAGCTTTATGTCGGTCTCGGCAGACTTTTTGTTGAGGGTCTTGCGCTTGAGGGCAAGCTCGTCATTGTCCAATTCAATTTTTGTAACAAAATCCTTCGCAAAGAGCCTTTTTGTCCCTTCCAATTTGGATATCGCCAAGCCAACATCTTCTTGGGCGAGATCAACATCATCTTCAAGTTTCAGGAGTTTTTGGCGGGCTTCGCCGTCTTCCAAGGATTCCAACTTTGCGTATTTCGAAAAATCGATATCTACATCCGTGGGTGTGCTGCTCTCCATCCGTATTTTTCCCGTCTCTGAATCCCGCGCAACGGAAACGGAAACCTCCACCTCCTCTGGCGGCCCATCCTCGCGCTCACTACCCGCCGCCACACCGGGTTGGTCGGACAGAAAATTTGCCTCTACTAGGGCGGCGATTTCGGTGGCCACATCCTCGCCCAGGTATTTCTTCAGATCCATCAGGGCGAATTTGCTGTCCAACTCCGCCGCTTTCACATCGCTCTGGTTTTGGTTGATTTGGATGCCATACTGTTCCCGAGCTTCCGTGAAGCTGGCCAAGGCGTTCTGGTATTGCAGTTCCTGCTCCGTCAAACGGTCAAGAAGCTCCTTGGAATCCAGTTCGACCAATACCTTGCCCTCCGCCACGTCCTCGGCGGTTACGAGGTAGCCCTCTTCAACGATAGAAAGAATCTTGGTTTGCCCTTGAACCTCGCATTTCAGTTGTTGCGATTCCTTGGCTTCGACGCTTCCCCCCTCGACCACCGTGATTTCCAAGTCACCCCGGATGGCCTCGAAGGTCGTGCCCCGACTCGTTTCCTCTTCCTCGCCCCCGCCAAACAGGACGTAAAGGGCCACGACAGCGATCACAGCTACGAAGATCGTAAGGGTTCGCCGGGTTGGCTTCTTCTTTGTTATCGCATTTGTATCAGGATTCACGTTGGTAGTCATCAGCGATTTCCTCCCACTGACCATTTTCTTTAATATAGAGAATTCCCATGTCCAGCCAGAACTGTAGTCGGGCCAGCGTATGGTTTATCAAGGAACTCGTAAGTCCGTTCTGGGACTCCGTAAGGTTGTTTTGGGCATCAACCTGGTCAAGGGCGGAGCCTTGCCCCAATTCGGCCAGGAGTTCCTGCTCCTCAACACGGCGCAGGTTCAGCTCCACACTCTTTTGTGCAATCAGATAATTTCGGCGGGCAGACTCCAGATTGCGCCACGCACTTCGCACCTCCAGCGATATGCCATCTTCCGCCAGGGATAACTCTCGACGGGCACGCTCATAGGCTATCAGCGTCCGGCGGTAAGAATTTCGTTCGGACTTGCGATCAAAGGGCAGGTCCACATCCAGTCCCGCATTCCAGTTGGTGCGACGAAAGTCGAGCTGCTGGGCATTGTCCTCCCCGGATGACCGCAGCGAGGCATCGGCCACAAGATTTACATCGGGTAGCAAGGCGTTGGCCGCCACATCGACAAGGCGCGCAGCGTCTTCCGTCTCCTCACGCACATTATAGAGGTCGAGTCGTGCATTGAATGCCACCGCCACGGCATCTTCCATCGGAATAGTCGGGTGTTTAAGGCCCGCCTCCCGGAGTGCCGGGAGTTCGTCGTTGTCCAGCACAATGGCAGCCTGGGTGGACAGTCCCAAGAGAATCTTAAATTCGTCCAGTCCTTCGCGGTAGTTGCGAACGGAGTTTGTCCACCGGTTGTCCGCATTGAGGACAGCGGACTCCTGGCGGCCCACACTGGCCAAGGTACTCCGGCCTTCCACCGCGAAATTCCGCTCCCGTTCGGCGTTTCGTTGGAGGTTCTGGTAGCTGTTCCAGTTGTTTCGCACCGTATCCAAGTCTTGGAGCACCCCATAGTAAGCGGAGCACACCTGGACCGCAAAGCGTTTGCGGAACCGACTATATTCACGGAGGGCATAGAGCACGTTGCGCTCGGCCTGGGTGAGGCGTTCTGCGGCAACCTTGGATCCGGCGCCACGCAGCAGGGGCTGGGTCAATGAACCGGACAAGACGGAGGAAGTGAAGGTGCCCGAGTCACCGGCCAGGAAGCGAAGGAAGTTGGAGGTTAGATCCAGGGCGACGCGCCCCCCACCTTTGAGCAGCCAATCCACGCCGACCCGTGTTTGCCCCGATGTGGAACGATTGCTCACTATCTCGCTTTCAGTGCCCGTAAGACCCGCAACATCACCTGCGGCTTCCACCACGGCGGCGTACGCGTTGAGCAGGTCGGCTTGGGTACCGGTCAAGGCCTCCAAGTCATCGATAATGGCATTGCCTGAGGCCAACGCCTTGCTGAGATCCGTGTTCTCTAAAATATCCGTTGTACTGCGTGCATAGTCTCCCGACACCCCGCCAGAAAAAATAGGCGTGTAGCGATAGCGATCCAGGGTGAGTGAGAGGGCCGACAGGTAGAGGCGTTCCTTCTGGTTTTGAAAGGTTCGGCTGTTGCTAACCGCAAGCCGCAGGGCCTGTTCCAGCGATAAGACGGCGGCACCCTCATCGGCGGCACGAGACTCCCCCAGCGCCAATTCGGCGGTTCCGGTATGGGGTAGTCCTGCCAGCACATCGTCTTCAGGGGACTCTTCGATGCTGAATTCGTCGGTCATGCCCACCACGTGGGCAGACTTGCCTTCGATGATTTCGTAGACCTCCCGATCAGCGCGGGCTTTGTAGTGTGTTGTTGAGCAGGAGGAGAATCCGGCACAGAAAAAAAGAACGGCCAAGGCACAAGAAGCACCTTGAAGCCGGTTCAGGAGGCTGGCGCACAGCCGAGATTCCTGCGTATTCAAACAATACATCGTAGTCTTTCTAACGTCCGGGGCGGCACGCTCCCTGCGAGACGTACCCAGAGCCATTATAGTGCCGCAAATAATGTTCTCGGTGTAAATTAAACCCTGTTGGGGAAAATGAACTTCCGTGGCTATCGTTGTAGCGTCGCTTTGAGAAACGGAGTCCACGCAGTGGAGTTGCGCTGCAAGCCCCTTTTCAAGCGCCGTGTACTTCAAAAAAGCCGCGTATTTCCACTATATCGTTCTTAATGGCCGCTTTCAAGGTCGGCAGGTCAGGAAACTTTTTTTCACCGCGAAGTCGATGATAAAGCGCGATAGTAAGCTCTTGACCTACAAGCTCCGCCTCGACATCCAGCAGATGCACTTCAATCATTGGACTCGTATGTTCAACGGTTGGTGCCACGCCAATGTTGACCGCGCCCATCGCTTGGTTTTCACCCCAGTATGCCTGCGCGGCATAAATCCCGAAGGCGGGCAGGAGGTTCTCCGGCGGCTCAATGTTTGCCGTGGGAAAACCCAGCCCCTTCCCCAGTCCTCGCCCCCGAACAACCTTGCCCCGGAGTGTGTAGGGGCGTCCCAACAGTGCTGTAACCCGTTCCATATCACCTGCGGTGACTAGTGCCCGGATCTGGGTGCTGCTTATGCGTTCTTCGCCACATTCCAAGGCGGGCAGGCGCACCACATCGAGGCCCATGCTATCGGCCACGTCGCTGAGATAGGCAAAATCCCCACGGGCACCGGCGCCAAAAGAAAAATCATGGCCGACGACCAGGCAACGCGCCCCGCATCGCCCCAAGACGATATCGCGAAGAAAAGACGCTCGATCAATCTGGGCAACGTGCTCGTCAAAGGGCAGTACGAAATAGGCATCAAGCCCTGCCGCCTCCAGAAGCGCTTCCTTCTCCGCTGCGACGGTGAGTAGCTCCAATCGCGATTCGGGATTGAAAAAGGCCTTGGGGTTGGGACAGAGTGTCATGAGGCCCGAGGTCCCCCCCCGCTCTTTTGCGATGCGGGTAACTTCCTCCAGGATGTACTGGTGTCCACGATGAAACCCGTCGAAGCTACCGATAGTCAGAACAAGATTGGGGAAGGAACAGGTGCAGGTTGTAACATCATTGAAAACATGCATCATCGTTGCTCCGCCAATTTACCCCTGCCAACGCCGGACTAATCCCGCCCTGTGTAAAACACGCGCTTCGGATGCACAAAGGCCTCTACGGGCGTGGACTCCACTTGAGCCAGGGCCAGCAGTTCGCCCTCGGAGTTCTTGAGTTGAAGCCATCCCGATGTGATCGGGCACCCCTCCACCAGGTTTCCACTGGAGAGTGTGCCGCCATTCGCGAGTATGGGGAGTGCATCCGGGTTCACGATGCCAACGGGCAACTCCAAGGCGCTTCCCATGGGCAAAAGACGCTCCGAAACAGCGTCTGGTCCCGTGAGTTCTTCGAGGGTGGCCGCATTATCCACGTGGTGCTTGCCCACGGAAAGACGGCGCAACGAGGCCAATACGGCACCACATTCGAGGGCCTCGCCCACGTCGTGGCAAAGACTTCGCACATAGGTGCCGCTGGAACAGGCCACGGAGACCACGGCATCGGGTGCTTCGTAGGAAAGAACCTCGAAGCGGTCTACCTGCACGGGGCGCGGCGGGCGTTCGATGACTTCACCTTTTCGGGCTTTCTTGTAGAGTCGCTCCCCCCCAATCCTGACGGCGCTCACCATGGGCGGGATTTGTTCAATGGCCCCTAGGAAGGCATCGCAGCGTGCTTGGATGGCAGCGCGATCAAGGTCGGGCACTTCGCGTTCCGAAACCACTTCGCCTTGCAGATCATAGCTGGTGGTCGAAAGGCCAAGGCGCATGGTTCCTTCATAGACCTTGCCCAACGCGGTAAAATGTTCGGAGAGACGGGTTGCCGCTCCAAGACAAAGAACGAGCAGGCCGGTCGCGGCGGGATCCAGCGTTCCCGTATGCCCGATTTTGCGCATCTTCGCGGCTTTCCGCACCTTGTCGACGACATCGTGAGAAGTCATGCCCGTGGGCTTATCGACCAGCAGAATCCCATTCATGCCTTCTCTGCTCCAACGCAGGTATCCATCCGCGTGAGGACACGCTCCATCACCGACTTCAGCGGTTCTTCTATTGTCACCCCCGCCGCCGCCGCATGACCGCCGCCACCGAACTCCTTCAGGAACTCTGCGGCATTGAAGGTTTTGTCGGAGCGGACACTGGCCTTAGTAATCGATCCGTCAACACCGTTGAAGAGAATGCCCGCGACCACGCCTTCTATATTCCGGAGAAAATTCACAAGACCGTTTAAGTCTTCTTTTTTGCCACCCGCTTCTTCCACGTCTTTGGTAGAAACATAGGAGGTCGCGATGCGCCCGTCGCAGCGAAAGGTCATCCGATCCAGCATGAGGCGCAGGAGCAATATCTTGGCGCGGGAAGTACACTCGAAGACATCTGCGCAAATCTCGGCGTGTTCGACCCCGGCATCGAGCAAGATTGCCGCGATTCGATGAGAACGCGCATTGGTGTTGGAATAGCGGTAGCCGCCCGTATCGGTAACCTGCGCCACATAGGCACAGCGGGCAGCTTCGGGCGACATGGACTTTGCCGCCTCGTTAAATAGTTCGACAATGATTTCGCCGGTGGCCGCATAACTGGCATCGATAAATCCCGACGTTCCATCGGGGTTTTCTTCCAGATGATGGTCGATGATCAGAATTTTCTTGTCTGCCGGGATATGTTGCGCGACATCCCCGACACGATCAAAGCGGGCGACATCCACGACAACGGCCAAGTCGTAGTCCGGTATCTTGTCCGAGGGCGCTTTGATGTCGGAAGCACCCGGGAGCGTCGTGTAGACCTTGGGGATAGGATCCGACAACATGCAGGTGATGTCGTGTTTTCCCAAGGCGACCAGAAAATGGCGAAGGGCCAGCATGCTGCCTACCGCATCGCCGTCCGGGCTGACATGGCTCGTAATCAAGAAGGAATTGGAGGATTTCAACTCTTCCAATACCGCAGGCAGGCCAATGCGAATCATGGAGCCCCCTTCGCGCTCCTCGCGTATCTCGTCGAATACTTTCTCCAACGCATACACGTTGTCCAAGGTGCCGTCCGTCCTGAATCGAATCTCCGGCGTAAAACGAAGCCGCACGTTCCTGCCAATCTCTCGACGGACCCATCCCGCAGAATTCTGTAGCGCGATAAGTGAACTCTTTCGCTCCTTTTCGGAGCCATAGAGGCTGACGTTTACCGTCGCATAGTGGAGATCCTTGGACATCTCCACGCTCATAACCGATACAAATCCGATTCTCGGATCTTTGAGACCCTTTGTAAGCATTCCCGCAATTTCTTGCCGCAGGAGTTCGCCTACCCGCTGTCCGCGTCCTTTTGTACTCATAATAACTCTATCTGATAATCGACGATACTACCGCCAATCCTGGTTTCAATAAAACGGGCTATTTCACTCACTTGACTATTGGCGTGCCGAGATTCGTTGGATACCACAACGGCCGTAAGACGTGCCCGTTGCCTGAGATCCTGATACTCTGTTTCCGCTACAGCACAGTTGTAACGGCTACGCACTTGATCCTTCAGACTCTTGACAACACGCCGCTTGTCTTTCAGTGAGCGGGCACCATCAATAAGGAAGTCAATGTGCAGGATTCCAATCGTCATAGGGTAATTGCGCTAGGCGAGCGTCTTGGCCACACTCTCAACGCGATAGGTCTCGATGATGTCACCCACTTGAATATCGTCGAAACGTTCGAGTTTAAGGCCGCACTCAAAGCCGGTGGATACCGACTTGACTTCGTCCTTCTCCCGTCGCACCGTCGCAATCCTGCCGGTGTAAATCACCACATCATCGCGAACAAGGCGGGCCATTGCACCACGCACCGTTTCACCATCCTGCTGGATGGAACCGGCGATATTGCCGAACTTTGAGGAACGGAAGACCTGGCGAATCTCCGCGTGGCCAACAATGACCTCTTTCGAGTCCGGTGTCAACATGCCTTCAAGCGCACGATGGACCTCGTCAATCGCTTCGTAGATGATCAGGTAGGTGCGGATGTCCACACCTTCGGCCTCGGCCATTGTTTTGACCTTGGCGGCTGCGGTCACGTGGAAGCCGATGACCACGGCATCACTTGCACCAGCCAACAAAACATCGGATTCATTTACGCCGCCCACACCAGAATGCACAATATTGATCGTAACTTCTTCATTGCCCAATTTGGAAAAACTGGACACCAGCACGTCCGCAGAACCTTGCGTGTCCGCCTTGATGATAATATTCAGCGTTTTCTGTTCCACCCCTTCCATCATGGCGTGGAAATCTTCCAAGGTCATGTGTTTGGCAGTCGCCCGGCCACGTTTGTGTCGGCTTAGCGCGGAACGTTTGTCTGCTATAGTCCGCGCAACACGTTCCTCCTCGAGCGCGTAGAACTGTTCGCCTGAATCGGTAACGGAATCAAAACCTGTGACGAGAACGGGTGTCGATGGCCCCGCCTCCTTTATCTGTTTTCCCTTGGAATTCGTCATCGTCCGGACGCGGCCACAGGTCTCGCCAGAGAGAAATATATCGCCGACGCGCAACGTGCCGCTCTGGACGAGAACCCACGCGACAGGACCATGGCCTTTGGAGAGTTCGGCTTCTACGATGGCACCACGGGCTTTCTTGTCGGGGTTGGCCTTGAGTTCGAGCATTTCCGACTCAAGGGCAAGCAACTCCATCAGCTCATCGATGCCTTCGCCGGAATGGGCCGACACATTGATCATGGTCGTGTCGCCGCCCCACTTGCTGTCCTGAAGGCCATAATTCGCCAGCTCGGTGCGCACGCGATCCGGCTGGGAATCGGGCTTATCGCACTTATTGATAGCCACAACAATGGGAACTTCGGCGGCTTTAGCGTGGTCGATGGCCTCAATGGTCTGGGGCTTCACGCCGTCATCGGCGGCAACCACAAGTACAACCACATCGGTGATGCTGGCACCTCGGGAACGCATTTGCGTGAAGGCTTCGTGACCGGGCGTATCGAGGAAGACGATGCGACCCGCTTCGAGTTCCACATCATAGGCAGCGATGTGCTGCGTGATGCCACCGGCCTCGCCATCCGCCACGTTGGCCTTGCGAACCACATCGAGCAAAGAGGTTTTGCCGTGGTCCACATGACCCATAATCGTCACGACGGGCGGGCGCAAAAGAAGATCAGCGGGTTCGTCCGGCACATCGGCCAGGGCTTCGTCTTCTTCGGGGATGATCGATACTACCTCAAACTCACGCTTCCCGGCGAGTTTGCGAATAACCTCCATGTCGAGATTCTGGTTCTTATTTACCATCATGTTGTCGTCCATGAGGTCCAGAATCAGATCGTTTACCGAACAAGACATGGCTTCGGCAAGCTGCTCCACGCTCATGGTCTCGTCAACTTCAATAGTACCGCCCATCACCTCCTCCACAACCGCCGTTTCTACATCGGAGTGGCGCTTTTTGCGGCGTTTCTTTCCCCCGCCTCCGCCGCCAGACTGAAATTCCCGCACGGCTGCCGCAGCGTCGCGACGAAGGTTGCCCTCAAGAGCTCGGGCACGCTCGGTGCGTTTGGGCTTCTTGCGAATTACCTTGCCGACACCTACACCCGCTTTCTTGGGTGCGTTGCGGAATTGCTGACTCCGCTTGGCTTCCTCTTCTATGCTCGGTGGTTTTTTTGATCGGCCTGCCGCCCCCGCTGGGCCACGGGATCCTGTCGCACCACGAGGTCCTGCCGCACCTCCAGCACCAGCCCGGCCACGAGGGCCGCCCGCTGCGCCGCGATTGGGCCGAAGAAGGCCCTGGCGTTTTTCCTGGTCACGGCGAATTACTGCCGCGACCACATCCGGATCTGGCGTTGCCAGAGGGCGGACCGGTTTCTTGGCGCGCTCCTCTTCCTCTTTCTCCTGAAGAATCTCAGCTTTAGCCATGGTTGATTCATGGGCCGGCGCTTCGACCGAACGATGGCTTTTCCCACCTTCGCCCGCTTCCGAATCGGGTTCCGCAGGAGGCAGAATCTCAACAGGTGCATCCGCTTCTTTTTCAGCGTCGTCTGATTTTTCCGGTGGATCCGGCTCGGGGGTTTCGGCTGTGGGTTCCGCCGCTTCGCTCGAATCCTCAGTCGTCGCCGCCGTCGTCGCGACATCGGGACTTGTTTCGACGACAACAACGGTGGCCTCTGGCGCTTCCTCGGGTGCAAGAACGGCGGCTTGGGACTCCTCGGGCCTTGGCTCCTCGGGCCTTGGCTCCTCGGACTCTGCTTCCGCTGCCTTCGCTTTTGCGATTGCTGCGGCGGCCTTTTTCTCCTCCGCTTCCACTTTCTTGGCTTCTGCCGCCGCCTTCTTCTCCGCCGCCGCCTTTTTCTTCGCCGCCGCCGCCTTTTTCTTGGCTTCCGCCTTCTCCACGCGCTCCGCTTTCTTGCGCTCGATATCTTCTTTTTTCTTGATTTCCTGGAGGAGGCCGTCGAGTACAGACGGATCTTCATCAACATCAATGAGAAGATCGCACTGATCATCATCGATGTTGGTTTCGACGCCACCGATATCAAAACTGAGCTTCCGCAGCGTCTCCACTGCGTCGTCTGCACTCATATCCAGGCGTTTTGCCAAGCTGGCAACTGTTTGCATAATTTCTGATCCTCCAGAATATTACACCGTACTGCGATGACATCAACGCATAATGACGGGGCATTTTATTGTTAATTTAAACAGGGACGAGTATCGGCTTATTTTGCCTCGTCACCCTCCGTCACTTTGTTGGTGTCATCGGACTCTGCGGTCTCGCCCTCGGTATCGGACTCCGCCACGTCGTCGGTGTCATCGGACTCTGTGGACTCATCCTCAGCATTGGATTCCGCTACTTCGTCGGTGTTATCGGACTCCGTGGACTCATCCTCAGCATTGGACTCCGCCACGTCGTCAGTGTTATCGGACTCTGTGGACTCATCCCCAGCATCGCTGTTCGCCACGTCGTCGCTATCTTCAAACAGGGCATCCACTTCTTCTTCCTCACCATCGGCTTCGCCCTGAATATCTATATTCCAGCCTATTAGTTTAGACGCCAAACGGGCATTTTGTCCACGTTTTCCGATAGCCAGCGACAATTGGTCTTGGGGAACGATGACCTGAATGTTCCCTTGCTCCTCGTCCATCTGAATTTGTATAATATCCGCCGGGTTCAAGGCGTTGGCGCACAATTCGGAAACATTGTCGCTCCATCGAACGATATCGATCTTTTCACCCGACAGCTCCTCCACCACCGAGCGCACGCGCGAACCCTTCATGCCAACGCAGGCCCCCACTGGGTCTACATTTACGTCATTTGAGCGTATCGCCACCTTTGTGCGGCTACCCGCTTCCCGTGCGATAGCCATAATCTCAATGGTCTCGTCATAGAGCTCCGGCACTTCAAGCTCGAACAAGCTGAGCACCAACTCAGGAGACGTGCGAGAAAGAATGACCTGGGCACCTTTGGAAGACTTTTCTACTTCGGTCAGCACGGCTCGAATTCGGTCGCCAGGCCGGTAGGTCTCGCGGGGAGATTGCTCGCGGTAGGGGATCAGCGCCTCGACTTTGCCGATGGATACGATGATATTGCCATGGCTGAGACGCTTCACGCTTCCCGTGATTAGCTCACCTTCGCGTTCCTTGTATTCATCGTAGATATTGTCCCGCTCGGCATCTTTAATTTTCTGTATGATTACTTGCTTTGCGGTTTGCGCGGCAATACGACCAAAGCCTTTCGGATGTGTTTGTATTTTTAATCGATTGCCGACGACCGCCGCCTCATTCAATGCCAAGGCATCGCTGAGCGAAATCTCAGTCGTGGAATCCTCCACCTCTTCCATGACGGTCTTAATTTCGAAGACCTTGAAAGCAAGGGTGTCTGGATCAACATCTACGGTAATATTACTCACATTGCCCGCATCTTTTCGGGCAGCACTCTCGATGGCACTGCGAATCGCCTCGATCAGTGTCTCCCGATCAATGCTTTTTTCTGCTTCAATCTGTTGTAATATCAGGCGTAAATTCTGGTCCAAAGCACTCTCCTTAATCGGTTGCTAACGGTTCAGATTGGCTTTTCGGAGATTCTCCAAATGTATTTCGAAGACCGTTCCTTCGCAATCAACCTGTATGAGTCCGTCGCCAAAACCGCGCAAAACACCGATGAATTCCTTCTGCCCCAAAACCGGGGAAAGGGTGGTCACGGTGATCGACTCCCCTGCAAACCGTTCGAAATCCTTGGGCTTCCGCACCGGACGATCTATCCCCGGCGAAGAAACTTCCAAGATATAATTATCGGATATAAAGTTGTCCGCATCCAGCAGTGGGTTAAGAAGCTGAGAGACAGCGGTACAATCCTGATGGACAATTCCGCCAGTCTCTTTATCGATGTAGATTCGTAATATTCGCACGCCGCCTACACCGGTAAGCTCCACATCAACAAGCTCGTAACCTTGCTCGACGACCTCGGATTCAAATACCGACCAAAAACGTCGAATAAGTTCTTCTTTACTCACCTTCCACCTCGGCTCTTAACAAAAAAAGTGGGTCAAGACCCACTTTACGGCGAAGTCGCAATGTATAACGACGGGGATTCTAACATAAGATCGCACTAATGTGCAATCAGAAACGCATAGATTTATGCAGGTCGCATAGGGTTTCGGACCTGCCAAAATATGCTCGAACTATGCCATTATTACGGCAATATTTCGACATGCGGACTGTTGACGACGATAGGAAAAAAAGACGGATGAGCAAATGGTACATCGCTCAGACACCTCAATATTTTCACTTTTTACACCACCATCCATGAGTTGCATGTAATTGCTTGCCCAAAGATCCAGGTGATTTACCCGGGCGATAACCCCCTTGCTTACGCAGTGTGAGCGAATTTCCTCCGAAACTTCGTAGCAGCACGGCCCGGCGGAAGGTCCAATCACCCCATGCACGTCAGCGGGGTTAACACCGAATTCAGACACCAAGAGGTTCAGTCCCCGCAACGCAATGCCCGCTGTTGTGCCATCGCGCCCAGCATGAAGGGCCGCAACGGCCCGTGTCGTTGGATCAAAGAGCAATACTGGAACGCAGTCGGCCACCGTCACACCAAGGGGGATTCCAGTCGCTATTGTGATCAGGCCATCGCCATCCCCAAGTACCTCGTCGACAGAGTGGGCACCTTGCCCCATCTGCTTGCCATCTACAACCCGAATATGACAGCCGTGTACCTGGTGCAGGGTGAAAAGATCTTCGGGCGGAACACCTGCCTGGTTTAAGAAGTCACTGCGAACTCCGGTGTCGATACCATCACAGCCACAGTCTCCATCGTTCACATCCGACATTGCGGCAACCACGGCACCCGCATCAAGAAGACTCTGGAACTGGTACATGCTCAGATTTCCTGCTTCCGGTGGAATGGGGGTCGAGACGTTATAAACGTGACCATCACAGCTTGCCTCCTTTTTTTTTGGGGTACTCAACGCAAAAAAGGAAGCGTCAGGCGTGCCACGGACAAGGGGCGATAGCCCTTGCCCGTGCGGTAGCCGTATTTTGTCGTGTCGAGGTGAAATAAAAATAGCAGAAGGGCGTGAACGCTTAGCATCCGGTTACAAAATATATTTGGAAAGATCCTGGTCTTCGACCTTGTCAGCGAGGCGCTCCTTTACCATGGACACATCGACGACCACAGTTTTCCCAGGGCAGTCAGGCGCGTCAAAGGAGATTTCTTCCAGCAGGTTTTCCATCAGGGTGTGCAAGCGCCGTGCGCCGATATTCTCGGTTTCTTCGTTCACACGTTGACAGTACTCCGCGATGGTATCGATGGCCTCATCCTCAAAAGTCAGGGTAACGCCCTCGGTTTTCATCATGTTCTCATACTGCATGAGAAGGGAGCACTCTGGCTCTCGCAAAATGCGGCTGAAGTCTTCGGCGCCGAGATTGTCCAACTCGACACGAATGGGAAAGCGGCCTTGGAGTTCTGGGATCATGTCGGAAACCTTGGCGACATGAAAGGCCCCCGCCGCGATGAATAGGATGTGGTCGGTGCGAACGGGGCCATACTTTGTTATAACGGTGCTGCCCTCTACAATGGGCAGGATGTCACGCTGCACCCCTTCGCGGGAAACATCGGGACCTTGCCCCTGCTGCCCGCGCCCCACGATTTTGTCGATTTCATCGAGAAAGACGATGCCGGAGTTCTCCACCCGGTCAATGGCCAGTGGTGTCACGGAATCCATGTCGATAAGTTCCTGGACAGCCTCTTGTTCCAGAATGTTGCGGGCCTCTTTTACCTTGACCTTGCGTTGCTTGGACTTTGGGGGCATCATGCGGCCCATCATCTCTTGAAGGTTTACGCCCATCTCCTCCATGCCCGACGCACCGAATACCTGCATCATCGAGGTGTTGCCTGAGTCCTTAACGCGCACCTCCACCTCACGCTCATCCAATTCCCCGGTCCGCAGTTTCTTCAATAAGATTTCGCGCGTCCGCGCCTCGGGATCAATCGCCGTATTTCGGGCCGGGCCTTCGTCGCCCGATGCTGGGTCACTGGGACGAAATATTTTTTCCGGTCCCGTCGGCTGCGGCGGCAGCAACAAATCGAGGAGTTTCCTTTCTGCAAGCTCGTGGGCCTCTTCCTCCACCTCGCGCTGCATCTCCTCCTTGACCAACTTGATGCCCACTTCCGTTAAATCCCGGATCATGGACTCGCAATCGCGGCCCACATAGCCCACCTCGGTAAACTTGGAGGCCTCCACCTTAATAAAGGGCGCATCGGCCAATTTAGACAAGCGCCGTGCGATTTCCGTCTTCCCCACACCAGTGGGGCCAATCATGATGATGTTCTTCGGAGCGATTTCCTCGCGCAGCGTTTCCGGGAGTTGCTTGCGACGCCACCGATTTCTGAGCGCAATAGCAACCTTTTTCTTGGCTTCCTGCTGTCCTACGATATGTTTATCCAGGGCTTCGACAATTTCTCTTGGCGTCAATGCGCTCATTCACTATTCTCCATGCGTAAATACCCCCAACAATTTCAATTCAAGCTGCGTGCGGCAAGGGCCCCAATTCTCGGTTGTGCCCCTGCCATTGTAACCTCGATGAAAACCTGTTCGAACTCAACAAGAAAAGTTTTCTTGGGTTATATTGACCATTAATAAACAACCGGCGGGTGCCACCGGTAGGCCTCTCAGGGCTTACCCGTGTCGTTTCAAGCAAGTTCGTCCATCTTGTCGATACGCCGCACATGGCGTTCGCCACCATCAAAATCGGTACCCAGGAAGCTATTGATAAGGTGCTTGCATTCTTCAATGCTGGAAATACGCCTTCCAATGCAGAGAATATTCGCATTATTATGGGCGCGTGCGAACTGCACCATTTCCTCCGTCACACAAACCGCCGCACGAATACCCCGATGTCGGTTGGCCGCAATACTGATGCCCGTGCCCGTCCCGCAAAGCAATATGCCCAATTCCGCAGAACCATCAAGAATCGCGTGAGCAACCTTGTTCGCAAAGTCCGGGTAATCTACAGAACCCTGACCATGAGTGCCCAAATGCTGCACAGAATAGCCCAATGATTCGAGGTGGTCGATGATCGTCGGCGCATAATAGGGTTCGGGTTCTTCATAACCGGCGTGGTCACATCCAAAGGCGATATTCATGGGAAGGCGTTCCGTAGGTTAACGTTAGGCCCTTACTCAACGAAAAGGCCAAAAAAACAAAAAAAGCGCCACATCATTCCCACGCACGTGGGAATCTAGAATTAGTAAGATCGCCCTGAATCACTACCGACTCCCCGCGTTCGTGCGGATGACGATCTTGGGTTATGCGCGACGCTCACGTCAAATGAACACTCCATATTGTATTGATTTTACAGCCCTCCGAACAAGTAGCTAACGCAAAAATGTCATCATTTGGGACTCTCTCCCTGCATTCAGCACTTGAACACAGGATTGCTCTTGTGCCAACTTGGTGGCAGCAATTCTATTGTCAACCGGAGCGATTTGAAGTTAATGCTGAATTATCCCTCAGAATCTGGAGTCAACACCGTGAAAAAATCGAAGCATACATGGGTGCTCAGCCTGCTAATCGCCAGCATCTTAAACATAGGAACCACATCCGCTGAGGACTTTCAACGGGTGCCCTACAACAACCCGGGCCTCCTTGTTGACCTTGGTGTCGGGCTTTGGGCGTGGCCCCTGCCCATGGATTACGATGGGGATGGCGACCTCGATTTGCTGGTAGCCTGTCCCGACAAACCTTCCAACGGTGTCTATTTCTTTGAAAACCCTGGCGGTCAGGGGAAAATGCCTGTATTCAGGCCCGGTGTACGGCTTGGTGACGCGCCACGTTATATGCACCTCTCCTACGTTGATGGTCAACCGCGCATCCTCGTTCCAGGTCATGAATTCGTAGACTTCCGAGAAGCGGGGTTCAAAAAAGCAACCCCAATTTACCAGGGTGTTGAGGTCCACACGTCAAAAAGAATTCGGGCACGAAATTGGAATTATTTGGACTACGATGACGACGGGGCATACGACCTGATTGTTGGTATCGGCGACTGGGAAAACTACGGTTGGGATAACGCCTTCGACGCTTACGGCACGTGGAAAAACGGTCGTCTTCATGGCTTTGTCTATCTGCTACGCAATCTGGGAACAACCCGTATGCCTGAGTATGCCAGGCCAACCCGCATACAAGCAGGGGGAAGTGACGTAGATGTCTATGGTTGGCCCTCCCCAAACTTTGCCGATTTCGACAGCGACGGAGACTTGGATCTACTTTGTGGAGAATTTCTGGATTCTTTCACCTACTTTGAAAACATTGGCACACGAAGCAAAGCGCAATACACCATTGGAAAGAAACTGACTCACCGAGGAAATCCGTTGCGCATGGATCTGCAAATGATCGTGCCCGTGGCAATCGATTGGGACAACGATGGTGATATCGACTTGGTTGTAGGGCAAGAGGATGGGCGAATAGCCCTGGTGGAACACAGCGGTCAGGTTATCGCTGGTATCCCTCAGTTTTTACCACCCAAGTTTTTTCAGCAGGAAGCAGCCTATGTAAAGTTTGGAAGCGATTCGACACCCGTCGGATTCGATTGGGATGACGATGGCGATGAGGATATTCTTTGCGGTAACAGCGCGGGTTATATCGGATTTATCGAAAATTTCGGCGGCGGCGCATCGCCGAAATGGGGCGCTCCCCAGTACCTGCGGGCCGACGGGGATGTCATACGCATCACGGCGGGCGAAAACGGATCGATCCAAGGGCCTTGTGAGGCAAAATGGGGCCAGACCGTGTTATCGGTCGCGGATTGGGATATGGATGGCTTGGCAGACTTGATCGTGAATTCCATGTGGGGAGAAATTCTCTGGTATAAAAATATCGGCAGCAAACAAGAACCTGAATTAGCCAGAGGAATACCCGTGGAAGTTGCCTGGGGCGGAGCCCCCCTGAAACCAAGGTGGAATTGGTGGGACCCAACCGGCAAACAACTGGTCACTCAATGGCGAACGACCCCTGTTGCGGTTGATTTTACCAATGATGGCCTGGTTGATTTGGTCATGATCGATCACGAGGGCTATCTGGCATTGTATGAGCGTCGCAAAAATGTTGACCGATTTGAATTGCTTCCTCCCCAACGAATATTCGTCCATGAAAACGGTGAGCCCATTCAACTCAATGACCGTGCGGCCGGTGGCAGTGGCCGTCGAAAGCTGGATATGGTGGATTGGGATGGCGATGGCCGGCTCGATTTACTGGTAGACGCGACCAATGTCGATTGGTGGCGAAACTATGGATCATACGACGGGAAGACTGTGCTGAAGAAAGAGGGGCCCTTAGGAGAACGAGAACTGGCAAAACACAGCACAAGCGCAACAACCGTTGATTGGGACAACGATGCTCAACCCGACCTGCTGCTGGGTGCTGAAGACGGCTTCTTCTATCATCTCTCACACGAGGGCGCAATAGACTACAGCACGCAGAAAAAAAGTGACGTACTGCTGCGCCTGAAGAAGCACACTGGATTGTCGACACCGTCGGCAGTTGTTGATGAAGAATTTATCTTCACTGATATTTCGTTTGACCAATTTCATGGTCTGACACTAGCCGAGACACCCACCGGGCTTACTGCCGCATGTTCTGGAAGCATCGAAGGCCGTCCGGGGGAAATCGGAGTTTGGGTAAGTCGGCACAACGGAACTTGGACGGATGCAATCGAGGTAGCAGATGGTGTGCAATACAACGACCAGAAACTTCCGTGTAAAAAACCCGTGCTCGTTCAAATCCCGAAGGGTCCGTTGCTGCTGTTCTACCAGGTTCAAGGCGGGAAGACGGCAGCCTGGGGTGAATTCAGGCTGTCCTACGATGCGGGAAGGGTTTGGCAAGAACCCCGCCGATTACCTTGGGAAATCACTGGACCCAATGGGAGCAAACCCCTTATTCTACCGGATGGCACCCTCCAACATGCCACGCTCGGCACGAGAAAATCGGAGCTGTCTTTCGAGATGTTTTCGATCTCCAAAAACTCCTGGCATCGCACAACGCCCTTGCTTGATGGAGTTCCGTTCACCGCTACTGAGCCAACGTTATTGAAACATCATGACGGGACGCTTCAGCTCCTGTGTCGGACGGAGGAGGGTATCGTATTATCGCACTGGACAAATGGCGGCAAAACAAACAAGGAGCAACTCACCCTTGCAAACTTACCCGGCCCCGTCTCAGAATTTGACGCGATCATGCTCCAAGATAATCGCCTTCTGATCGTGTACACACCGTTGGCGCATGAAAAGCGCACGTTGAATGACAAATCGCTGCTTTATCTTGCGATTAGCCAAGATGGCCTATCCTGGCAGCAGGCTCTGCGCCTTGAAGAACAAGAGAAGGGTGGCATTTCCGAACTCACCGTGCTGCAAACGGACGATGGGTTAATTCACGTTGTCTATTTCCTGGGGCATCTGGATGCGAAGCATGTGACAATCGATCCGGCCAAGTTTGAATGACACTCCTTGAGGGTGCATGTTTTGGTGGCCCCACACCTACAGTTTTTGATGATTATATTTGTCTCGGTCATGAGTGCTTACAACATTTGCTGTGCTTATTTTGTGACAGGCTCTAAACGAAGTTCACCAAGGGGTTCAGCACTATACCGAATTGTTTTGCTCATGGACCTTTTTGCCTTATCCGCCCCTGAATGGCCACCAATCGTGCGCCGCCGATTGCTCCCTCACGAAGGACTTCGCCAGTCTCTGCATCCACGATAGTAGAGGGCTTTGAATTTCCCAGAACCCCGCCATCCAGGCCCAGCGCGATGTCGGGGAGCATCAGGTCTGTCAGCCGCTGAACGGGTGCTTCACCGCTCGCATTGGCGGAGGTCGAGGTAATGGGACCGCCAAACGCATCACAGAGAGCACGGGCCACGGCTGAACCGGGGCAGCGTACGCAAATGCGATCCAAGCCTGGGGCCAAGGCTTCGGGCAAATCCGGGTGCTTGGGCAAGAGCAGGGACAGGGGGCCGGGCCAAACGGCATCCATGTACGCTTGGGCCTGGGGTGATATTCCCGTTGTTACGCGATCCAGGTGGGCCGCTCCCCCGACGATCAGCAGAATGGCCTTTTCGCGGGCACGTCCCTTGGCGGAAAAAAGCCGTGCAAGCGCATCTGGGTTGAAGGGGTCCACAGCCAATCCATAGAGAGTTTCTGTGGGATAGGCCACCACCTCCCCGGCGTGAAGCAGGCGTGCCGCATGTTCGATTGATTCGGAGAGCGACGCGTCAAACAGTTCCATGGGAGGACTCCAAGTAGACATCGGGAAGGCGTGCGGACTTTCCAGTCCGCAATAAGTGCGGCGTGATGCAAGCAGAGGCCGCTGCGACTCTTCCGTGACTCATGCACATTGGCTGGCCCAACGGGTGCTTTGTGGCGGGTAGGAAAACCCGCCCTCCTGCTTCCCGGCAACTCTTACAATTCCAGAAAGCTACGAATTCGCGCAAAGGCCCGGCCCCGGTGGCTTATCGCGTGCTTCTCTTCAGGACCCATTTCGGCAAAGCTTCGTTCTTCGCCATCGGGCACAAAAAGCGGGTCATAGCCGAAACCAGAATTGCCAGATGGTGCCACGGCGATGTGCCCCGCCACCACCCCTTTTGCCAGGTAGGGAATATCATGGTCCTTCGGCAGGAAGGCCGCACAGCAAGAAAAATGGGCCGTGCGCTCGTGCCATGGCATTTCCGCTAACGCCTTCAGCAGCTTTCTGTTGTTGTCCTCATAGCTACAATGCTCGCCACCGTAGCGTGCCGAATAAACGCCTGGAGCGCCGTCCAGCGCGTCCACGCACAATCCAGAGTCGTCTGCCACGCAGGCCACATCGAAATGCGCTCCATAGAAACGCGCTTTCTTGAGGGCGTTGGCTTCAAAGGTATCGCCGTCTTCTTCGGGCTCCGCCACCGCCGGAAGGTCCTTCAAGCACTTTACTTCCCACGGCAGCCCGTGAAGGAGTTCGGCCAGCTCACGGGCCTTGTCTCGATTTCCCGATCCGATGAGTAAGACCTCAGCCATGGACCAGCGCATCCTTCTGGGCATCGATAATCTGCCCGATCCCCGAGCCAGCGTAGGCCAGCATGGCATCCATCTGCGCACGATTGAAGGCCCGCCCTTCGGCGCAGCCCTGCACCTCAATAAAGTCTCCGGAATCATCCATCACGATGTTCATATCCACATCCGCGACGACATCTTCTTCATAGCACAAATCCAAGAGAACCTCGTCGCCTATGACACCCACGCTTACGGCAGCGCAGTAGCCCGTAAGTGGGGATTCCGTCAATACGCCACCGGCGAGCAGCTTGCTCACGGCATCCTGAAGGGCTACGTAGGCTCCGGAAATAGCCGCCGTTCGCGTTCCTCCGTCTGCTTGGATCACGTCGCAGTCCAAGGTAATCATCTGTTCACCCATTTTTTCCAAGTCAACCATGGCCCGAAGCGACCGCCCAATGAGGCGGCTGATCTCAAGAGCGCGCCCCTTCTTGTTCGCATCGCGCCGAATTCGGTCATGGGTGGACCCAGGAAGCATGGCGTACTCTGCGGTCACCCACCCCTTGCCGCTATCCCGCAACCAGGGAGGAACACGCTTCTCCAGACTCGCAGTACAGATTACTTTGGTGTCGCCAAAGGACACCAAGACGGACCCCGCAGCATGGCGGGTGAAATTTCGTTCAAATGAGACTGGACGCAGTGCGTCGCTGGCGCGACCATCGGTACGCATAGCTTCTCCATTCTTACTGTACTTCAGTATTTTCCACTGGAGACTTCGTAACGTCGCTCGCCACAGAACCCTCTGCCATCTGTGTTTCCGAGACATCGCGGTGATATTTCTTGAGAATCGCGGGCCAACCGCCGTCCTCCTGGATGATTTCCACGGCACGCAACAGCGGGAGATCCTCGACGGTTTTTTCGTCACGCTCCTTCAGACTGACCCGGTCGCGCAAGATGTTGGCCACATCTTCACCGTAGTAGGCGGCAACATCTTCCAGCAGCGCATCTTTTTTCACGCTGTCGTTTGGATCTTCTTCTGAAACGGAGTTGCCCGAAGCCGTACCGTGATTCTGTGCGTTCCGCTTCATGTAGTCTTTTTCATAGCTGCGAAACATCTGGTTGAGCAACGCATTTACGTGGCTGCGTTCCATGGGCACCGAAACGTCGGGCAGAATGCCCTGATGATTAATGGTCACGTCCGCCGGGGTGTAATAGAGCGCCGTAGTGAGGCGCAAGGCGGTATTTTTCAGCCGCGTCAGCGGAATGATTGTTTGCACACTGCCCTTGCCAAAAGTTTTCTCGCCCAGAATCAAGGCCCGCTTATGAAACTGCAGCGCACCGGTTACGATCTCAGCCGAACTTGCCGTGTCCCCGTTGACCAGAATTATCATCGGGAAACTCAAGGGCAACACGGGCTTGTGTTCCGTGTACAACTCCATGTTATCGGTGTTCTCAGAACCGTTCTCGCGCTGCCGTCCCCTGGTGTAGGTTACAAGCGATTTTTTCGGTAGAAAGAGATCGCACACTTCCTTGCTCGCGCTCAACAGGCCACCGGGATTCCAGCGAAGATCGAGTACGAAGGCCATCATGCCCTCGTCCTTAAACTCATTAAGGCGTTTGCGCATGTCTCTTGCGGTGTTGTCTTTGAAATCCTTAATACGAATGTAACCGATTCCCTCAGGAAGAACACGCGCCTCCTTGATGCTTTCAAGAGGCACTTTCGCCCGTTTTACCATAAAGTCCAAGTTCTGGCGGAAGCCGCCTTCGTCGCGCGATACAGTAATCTTTACGGAAGTGCCCCGCTCCCCCCGAATACGATCCGCCACCGCATTGACGATTCTGAAGGCGGGGCTGTTTCCCGCTTCTTCCCACAAAGATTCCATCGTGACATCGTCCACAGCAACAATAATATCACCCGCTTGCAAGCCGGCCTTTGCCGCTGGCGCCCCTTCAATCGGCATGTAGATTACGACATCTTTGGCATCTTCTTTGATCGAGACACCGATGCCCTCAAACTCCCCGCGGGTATCCTCTCGCATTTCGGTAAGAGCCTCCGCAGGGATAAAGCCATTGTGCTCGCCCAGCGTAGCCATCATGCCATAGATGGCACCTTCCACCACGCGGTCCAGATCGGGTTCTTCCACAAATTCATCGAGTATATTTGAAAGCACCTCACCGATGGGTTCGATCTTGGGATACAAGTCGACTTCCCCACCCTGCGCATGAATGCGGGGAGCGAATCCATTGGTGAGCAACAAGGTAAGGGCGGCGAGAAAAGTCAAAAGGGCAAAGAATTCGGCTTTGCTGTTTTTTCGTTGCATGGAATCTCCAAAATTGGTCCTCGGAATCGCACCGGGCCATTCGACTCTGTGATTACCCACCACCTACTGCTCCGACATCAGTGTACCAGAAGATTTCGCGCCAAAGCGACTGAAAGGCCGTCGCTGCGGGAGTTGGACACCGGGGCGGTGTCGCGGGAAAGGCATGGTAGCATTATTCGCACTTTATTGCCCCCTTCTTCGGTGCTACAATGGCCCATCGGTTATTTGTAAGCATTCACCCATGTTTTGGGTTGGCGGAGCCAACGTCCTTATGTTCCCCGCCAAGGAGGGGAGCCTTTTCGGCCCCGTGAACTCTTACGATTATTTGTAAGCGTTCACCATCTGAATACAAAAATAGATCGTCATCCCCGCGAATGCGGGGATCCAGCATGACCGAAGAGGTTTCTACCGCGTTCTGGAATTCCCACGTGCGTGGGAATGACGGTGTAAAATCCCCTTGGGGCTGAACGCTTACGATTATTTTTTGAATACTTGTCGCCAGGCTGCGTCTTTATCCTCGGAATGAGGAGACTCAGCGTATGAGCATACCCATTGAAGCCCGTTTGTTCTACGATCACGCTGCTGTGGAAGAGGAGCCTGTGGAAAATCAGCCCCCACCGCGCAATGCAACCGACCAGGAATTGGTGGCCCGTGCACAATCTGGCGAGTCGCAGGCATTTGAAGAGTTGGTACGGCGCTACCGCAATGACGTATATGGGCTGAGTTACCATTTCCTCCGTGACCGGGAAGAAGCTTGGGATGTTTCGCAGGAGGTCTTCATTAAGGCCTTCCGCTCCCTCGGGCGCTTTCGGGGGGACGCAGGGATTAAAACATGGTTGCTGCGTATTGCAGCCAACCATTGTAAGGATCATTTTAAGAAACGGCGTCTTCCGACGGTTTCCATGGACGCTATGCCGACCCAGGACCTTTTTCCTGCCCGGTCGGATCCCGCCAAGGACCTGGCCAACACAGAGCTGGGCATGGCAATACAGCGTGCGCTGGACGGAATTTCTCCAAAACATCGCATGGCCTTCGTGCTGCGGGAATTGGAAGGGCTGTCCTACAAGGAAATGGCGGAAGTCATGAATTGCAGCGAAGGCACGGTGATGAGCCGCTTACATCATGCCCGGAAGAAGTTGCAGAACAAATTGGCCGCGATGGGCTACGTGGAGGGTGGATGATTATGAACACGTGTAAATGGACCCAAAAAGTCGAAGCATATACCGACGGAGAGTCCCACGACCATAGCGCGGTTGAAGCGCACATCGCCGACTGCGCCTTATGCGCCCGGCACCGTGCGACGATGCTGCATATGCGTTCCGCTTTAGGCGCATTGCCTGAAGCGCCGTCCCTCTCCGATGGACAGTTCCCGGCCTTTATGGAGGGAATTCACGAGGGTGTCTCCCATTCGCGAAAGCGGCCCGGCGGCATCTGGGCGCTCATGAGCCTGTCGGCGGCGGCCTTGGTTATTGCCATCGCGACCTTCTCCATGTTTACCGGGCCGGGGCCTGTGAAGGCCAACGAAGTGGAGTCGGTTTCGACCCAGCTTGAGGGGGGAACCGCCCATTGGGACATCTCCGATGATGGCGTAACGACGATCTGGATTTCCATCGCCGAGGATGATTTTTAGTGCCTCAATCTGGAAGAACCAAGAGAATTCTCAGGCGGCGCGCGCCAGGGACCATAAATCTCGGTTGTGGCCCCGCCACGTTAGTGCCTGATTTTGCAAGAAGTACTATAGGAAGCAAGGGACCTGTTTTGCGAGGGACAACTCAGCACGAATTTGTTGGCTTTGGCCCGGTCGTCTCAATAATGATTCGGTGTCTTCTCGCCGTTTTGTTGGCTGTGATTGCTTTCCCTTGGAGCGCTGCCCAAGCTGCGGAGGGTTCAGAACTCAAGCTGTGGGTTGTCGAGGCCACCACCGAAAAGCGTGAGAAGCCCCAGTACGACAAGGGGCTGGAGGCGATAGAACGTGTACTGTCAGCGCTGCCACACGATACCTATCGCAAAGTGCATACGGGCAAGCACACCCTCTTGGCGGATGGACTCACCCGAATAATGATCACCAAGACCTACACGCTTGAGACGAAACCACCGGTCGCCACTTCCGATGGTCGCCTTCGCCTTCGCCTTCGGATCCTGATGAAGACAACCGATAAGCCGCCCAAAGAAATCGAAGCAGTTTCCACCGAGTTATTGCTGCAACCAGATAAACAACTCGTGGTTCGGGGACTCAAACAAAAGGGGGGTAAAGAATTGGTGCTCGTGTTTGCACTAACGGTGCCTCCAAAATAAAGCGCATCACATCAAGGGAACAATCACTTTTCGGTCACACCTTTCGCCCGCCGTCCATTCTTTTCCGGGCAAGAGCGACCGTTGGGCAAACTCGCCATTGCTCAGGCCCAGGGTCTGTATTTCCATACGGTCTGAATAGACTTGCACGTCACGAAACTCTGTCGGATACTCGGGTAGCGCCCCCGTAACGATTTGGGTAAGACGATTGACTTGCTCCACAAAATGCATGTGTACGTGCCCGGAAAAGATTGCCTTTACCTGCGGATGATTGGCGAAACATGCCAAGAGCAGATCGCCATTTTCGAGGCATCCCCCGTTGTTGAACTCCGGCCTGTGAAGGCGCATGGGAATCGGGACTACCGGATAGTGGACCGCAATCACCGTGGCCGTGTCCGCATGCAACGCCAGATCTTCCTCCAGCCAGTCGAGTATATGGGGGGGCACGGCCCACCGTGCGCCTTCGAGCGATTGGTCCAGGTCCTCCATGACACTGGCCTCGCTAGTCTCGTTCAGTGAGCCATCGGACCACATCCACCAGGCATCCAAAACACAAAAGTGAAGATTCTTGTGGCTGAATGAATAGTAAGTGCGCGGCTCCGGCAGACGCTCATTAAAGGCATCAAGGAACCACGCCCGCGATTCCTCCAGCACAAAGTCGTGATTTCCCCCCATCGGATAATAGGGGACACCCAGGCGTTCTACTTCGTCCCGCGCCTCGAACATGGCCGCCCGTGTCTGGGCGCTGACAATATCCCCCGTGAGAAGCATAAAGTCGGGTTTCAGGCCCGCCAGGTCCTTTCTCAGGCACGCCATAACATCGGGCATCATGGTACAAAGAAAACGATTGTTCCAAATGCCATCGCGTTGACTTGCAAGATGCGGATCAGTCACATGCACAAAGCGCCACATAGGGACTCCCAAGATTGTGAGCCTATTACAATCTACTGAAAACAGTATACCGAAAGTGTTCAGGAAGACCAAATTGCCAAGGGGTAGACTCCGAACGATTATCCTGGCGTTGGAAAGGTCGGATCGGCATTCTTGTCGCGGGTAGCTTTCATAATGATCCACGCCACGATGGCGAAGACTATCATGCCGAGGCAGAACAATTGCTGGGTCGTAAAATCAATGCCGAGCCAGGTGCTGGTCGGATTGCCGTCCCCGCGAAAAATCTCCACAATAAAACGACAGATGCCATACAAGGCAAAGTAGGCCGGGAAGGTGGCACCTTCGAAGGGGCGCTTGCTGCGCAACAACAAGAGAAGGCCGCACATGCCCAGAAGCAGGGCAATGCTGTAAAGCTGCGTGGGGTGAACAGGGTAAGACAACGTGGCATCAGCGGGAAAGTTCGGATAGTGGCGCTGGTGGGTTGCAAAGGCTGGACTTTCTTGCGGGAACCGCACGCCCCAGAAAAGCTCGTCGGCCCGCGAACCATGGCAACACCCCTTTAAGAAACAGCCCACACGCCCGAAGGCCTGGGCTACCGACACATAGGGCATGACGACATCGGCCACGGTTCGAAAGGATAGTTTACGCCGTCTCAGCGACCAGGCCACATACAACACGACGGTAGGAACGGCCCCTTGAAAGACCAATCCCCCCCGCCGCACGTCAATCCATCCGAAGGGATCGCCCCAAGTATAGTGCTCTGGATACATGATAACGTGGAAGAAACGCGAGGACGCGACACCAATTAGCAAGGACCAGAAGGCCATGTCCGCGATTGCCTGGGGATCAACATCGACCCGCTTGGCATCCCGTTGCATGAAATAGAGGATGGTGATAAAGCCCAAGGCAATCATCAGGCCGTAGGAATGAATCGTTATCGGACCCAGCTCAAGAATGGTGGGATACATAGTGTGAAGCGACCTTATAGGTTTCGCAGGATGTACTTACGATGTTCAGCGTGCATCCGTACGAGTTTCTTGTCTTGTAAGCGTTGGAACGGGCAACTATAGTCAACAAAAAGACCGTCGAGTGCCACGGGTAGGCCCGGTAGGGTTTACCCGTGCAGATGCACTGTCTCTGGTTTTGGGTCGTCTCCCTCACCGATAGGAACTACACAGGTAAGCCCTCAGAGGCCTACCCATGGCACCCGACTGTTGTTTTTAAAGGGCCAAGATGGCATGGGCCGTGAACGCTTACCTTGTCTTTACCCATATCTTTTGGTGCATAGCACACTCCGCTGGCAACGCGGTTTCGAACGTACGAAGCGGGGAGGCGCTATTATAGCCTTGGATTATGGGGTCAGCGCCCCGAAGGGGCACAACAGGTTAGCCCAGGGCAACGCCTTTGGGTTAGAATGAAGAAATAATAACAGCCCTGAAAGGGCGGCACAGTGTCCGTGGTGTTCTTCTATTACGCCCTTCCTCCAGCCCCTTGGACACTCCCGGAAAGCGCGTGTTCGAGGCTCTATGAGGAAGGCACTAATAAGCGTTCTGCTTTTCGATATCTTCCTGGCAGACAATACAGAATTTCGCCGATGGGAACGCCTCCAGGCGTTTCCTTGGGATATCGGCTTCACATCCCTCGCATTTGCCGAAGGTGCCATCTTGCACCCGCCCAAGGGCTTCGGTAACCTCACTGAGCCAATTGGATTCGCCGCTGGCGATATTGAGTGCCGTTTCCAGTTCGAAATTGTCCGTGCCGGATTCGGCGTAGCTGGATAAATCACCGCTATTGTCGCGCCCGGATTCGTATCGGGACGCATCTTCAATATTCTTGATGCTGCCCGTAAGCCGTTCTCGCTCGGCCCTCAGCAGCTTTTCAAACTTTTTTAAATCGCGCTTATTCATACTGCGTTTGTCTCCTGCATTTCCGGTTCTGACCGGCTTGCCCCTTGCTACAGCGATGGAACATGGCAATTGTACCAGCAAGGCGAAGAAATTGCCCAGTTAGACGGGTTCCCTGCGGGTTTCACAACGCACGTTACTCGACCACGCTGGCAACGCAGCTTCAATGAGTCCTGAAGCTGGAAAACCGTAGCATACGCCCGCAAGAATGTCAAGACAAACAATCGCCTATTTATCACTATTAATACTAATAAGTTGCCCTAGCGACTGCCAAATTTGTCTTTCAGGGCGGCCAGTTGGTCAGCGAGCAAGGTATTCATATTCTCCTGCGCGCCGCCCGGTTTATTGCGGGTACCACTACCCTTTTCTCGGTCCGATTTTCGGGGGCGTTGCTTTCCCGACGTGCCCTCGCTCTTGGCGTGCTTGGGCTTGCGGCGAGATTGGGGCCTCGCGCCGCCACTTGTCGGTCGGTTACCCGACTTCTCGGTCGGCTTCCCACCCTCGGCCCCCCGACTCTTATCACGTTCTCGTGGCTTCGGCGGAGATTGCAATGCTTTGATGGACAGAGAAACCCTTTGGAGTTCGGTATCGATCTTGATAACCTTCACGCGCACTATCTGCCCTACCTTCACCACTTCGTGGGGATCTTTTATGAACCGGTTCGCCAATTCGGAGAGATGGACCAAGCCGTCCTGGTGAACACCGATATCAACGAATGCCCCGAAGTCAGTTACATTGGTCACCGCGCCTTCACTGACCATGCCAACTTCCAGATCCTTGACATCATCGACACCATCCAGGAATTCAGGGGCCTTGAAGACGCTTCGGGGGTCCCGGCCTGGTCGCAGAAGCTCGCGCTTGATGTCGGACAAGGCCAGCGTCCCCACCGTCCCGCTGGCGAAATCGTCCAAATTCAGTTTGTCGACCAGTTCCTTTGCGCGGATGAGCTTTGCGGGTTCAACAGACAGGCCTTCCGCCATGGCCGCAACGACACCATAGGCTTCGGGGTGAATCGCGGTCTGGTCCAAGGGTTCCGTACCGTCTTGTATGCGGAGGAATCCGATGCACTGCTCATAGGTCTTCTCGCCGACCCCTGACACGTCTGTCAACTGGGTACGGTTGACAAAAGGACCCTTTTCTATGCGGTGCGCGACGATATTCTGGGCCGTGTTTTGCTGAATGCCACTAACATACCGTAGCAATTCAACCGATGCTGTGTTTAGATCCACGCCCACACGGTTTACACACGACTCGATGGTCTTCGTGAGTCCATCCCGGAGCTGCCGTTGGTTCACGTCGTGTTGGTACTGTCCGACCCCGACATGGCGGGGCTCCAGCTTTACCAGCTCGGCGAGGGGGTCCTGAAGGCGACGGGCGATGGAAATGGCCCCGCGAATCGTAAGATCCAAATCAGGAAACTCCGTGCGGGCCACTTCCGAAGCAGAGTAGATCGAGGCTCCCGCTTCGTTTACCAGAACCGTTGTAATCGATGCCAGCTCATTTTCCTTCAAGACCTTGCGAATAAACTGGTTGATCTCCTTGGAGCCGGTGCCATTGCCTATGGCGATGAATTCCACGTTGTGGCCTTTGATGAGTTTCAGCAGTGCAGTCGTCGCACCGGCCTCGTCCTTCTTGGGTTCCGTGGGATAGACGGTGGCACTCTCGTGGTAGGTGCCCTGGCCATCAATGACCGCCAGCTTGGAACCCGTGCGAATTCCAGGATCCACCCCCAGAACAGGCTTGTGCCCCGCAGGCGACGCGAGCAGAAGGTTTTCCGCGTTTTCACGAAAAACCTGGGTCGCAGCCTCGTCCGCAGTGGTGCGGGCCGCCTGAATTACCTCGTTTTCGATGGTTGCCTGAATCAAGCGCTTGTAGCTGTCCTCGACCACCAACTCAAGTTGTGCGGCGAAGGGTCCGTCAGCGTCGGTGCAGAAACGACTCAACATATCGCTGCGGATAGCTTCATCGTTGACCGCGAGGTCCATGCGGAGAAATCCTTTGCGCACACCGCGCAGCACGGCCAGGAGACGGTGGGACGGCATCGACTTAATCGGCTCTTTGAAGTCGTAGTAGGCTTCAAATTTGGTCTTCTGCCCTTCGGTGTTCTTGGTGGCGGAGGTGGTGAGCACTCCCTCCTCGTGAAACACGTTGCGGGCATGTTGGCGTAGTTCGGCGTCTTGCGCCATCCGCTCGGCCAGTATATTGCGGGCGCCCTGCAACGCGGCCTCGGTATCGGCAACGTTCTTTTCCTCGCTCACGTAGGCGGCAGCCTCTTCCTCCGGTTTTTTCCCGGTGTCGGCTTGGCCCCAGATAATCTCTGCCAGGGGTTCCAGACCCTGCTCGCGCGCCACGGTGGCCTTGGTCTTGCGGGCCTTCTTGAAAGGCAGATAGAGATCTTCAAGAATCACCGGGTCCATGCAATCCTCTATCTGTTTCTTGAGGGCGGGCGTCAGCTTCTCTTGCTTCCCGATATTCTCAAGCACGGCGTTGCGACGATTGGTGAAAGCTATGGCCTGGGTATTGAGGGATTCAATTTTTTCCAGCTTGACTTCGTCCAGATTTCCGGTCGCGTCTTTGCGGTACCGCGCCACAAACGGGATGGTCGCTCCCTTGTCAAAAAACTCAATGGCGACCTTCACCTGGGTTGGCTTCGCGCCAACCCGCGCACTGATCTGGTCTACAAACCGGTCTTCAATCATCTTAAACTCCGAAATAAGTACGCACTACTATCAAGGCGGGACCATGCCCGCTGCATTATAGGTCAAAAGAACCCGTTGAAATAACCCTAACGGCGCATTTTTGTTGGCGAAGCCAACGGTCTTATTCCCCTCCTGGGAGGGGTTAGGGGTGGGTTTCCTTATGCACGATGCAACTGACCCACCCCCAGCCCCTCCAAGGAGGGGAGCTTTTTGGGGCCGTGAATCGTTAAGAAACGGCTGGAAGATTCCCAAGTCGATGAGTCATCGGACTCAATTTCCATGATCCTACCCCATCTTAGAATGCCACTGCCACCCCCAAGCGTTCTCCCTGATTGGCGAAGCGTAGGCAGAGGAACTCGTGGGCCGGATTCCATTGGAACTGTATCGCCGCCCCCGTGTCAAGGCGGACCTCCCTTGGGGCCGACGGGGCGCTCATCCACAAAATTGCTTCGGTGCCTTGGGGACCCCGCGTATCCATCAATACCTTGCCCTGCGGGCGACGGATGTTTTTCACCCGGGCGGAGGCGACGGGCACCATAGCGCCACCCTCGACCAGCTTGCCGAGGTCGTAAAGGAGGCGTGGTGTGCCGGGGACCAGGGTCACCTCTTCCACAAGGGCCAACTCGGGATGAAAAAGGTCGATAAAGGGGCCCTTGAGGATCTTGGGTGCGCCCGGCAGGCTCTCATCCAGTCCCATGGCGATGACATAAGGCCCGCGCCACAACACCAGGTAGTTTTGTGTTTCCAGCGTTTGGCCCTGATGCTTCAACACGTCCCGCACGAGCGTGCGGACCTTCTCCGGCCCATCGGCCTGTTGCTGCAAATCGGCGGGTGATTCGCAAAGGATGCGCACACAGCCCTCTCCCACCGCTTGGACGGACTCGTAGGCCCCTTCCTCTATCCCCAGCCGACGGTAGAGATCCTGGTAGGCATCGTCATTTAGGGTACCCTCGCCATTCCACCAGGCCTGGACTTGATGATAGGGATCCTTGCCATCCCCCACGACGATGAGGGCACCGCCCTTGCGGACCCAGTGTTCGAGGGCCTCGTGATAGTCGGCCCGAAGGGGTTTCTGGCCTTCATAGGTCAACAATAGAACGTTGTACGCGTCCAGCGCACCGGGCTGGAGAATTTGCTCCAGTTGCACCGGCTCCACGGGCACGCCGTGTTTGAGCAAGGGCAGGGCAAGTCCAAAGAAGGAACCCAGGTGGGGGGCGCTCGGATGTGGATTGACCCGCTGAAACATGAGGGTGTCGGATACGATCACCCCGATGCCTTCGCTCCCCATATCCCGCTGAATATCCTTTTGATCCATGTCATTCAGCGCATTGATGGACGCCATCAGGGGAACAGCATAGGCGGCGGGCATGGGGCCCTTCTTTTCCGCGTTGCCCTCTTCAAGGGGATAGACACCGTTGAAAACACGGTGGGGCCAGGGCATAACCTCGAATCGATGAACATCGGGCCAAAACAAGGAAGCTGCCAGGGTGAGTTTGTAGTTTTTTTCGTAATCGGCCCACGTGTGGTTGGGGTCGTCCTCGACGGGATCGGCGAGAAACCACACCGTGCGCCCGCTTGGCCGCACCATGCTCAGCATCTGGCCATATTCCAGAAAGGCGGTTTCAAAGGTGCGCTCTTTCACGATCCCACCGTATTGATTGGGCATCCGGGCCGTCCCCGTCCAGACCTGGGCGAGGTAGCCATCGGCGCTATCGAGGTCCATTAGGTGAGATTCGGGGCTTATCATGCGAATCTGGGCGTAGCTCAGGAGACTGTGGGTGGGGACGAAGCACTTTGCCTCGAAGCCTCGTGCTTTCCCTTCGCTCTTGATATGATCAAAGACCTCGCTTAAGGCGTTGTAGTAAAGCTCGTACTTGAGGCGGCTGGCCTTAAACTGGGCATCCACACTGCTGTCTGGCTCCACCCAGGGCGTTCCGTAATAGGACTGCCAGGTATCCTTGAAGCCCTGGCTCCAACCGGTGACGGCCCAGTACTCCGGTTCCTCCAGGTAGTAGGTTTCCACGCCCGCTTCAATGGCAGGCATAATATGGGCCTTGAGGAAGTCGAGATAGGCGGGCGTGGGCACGTTGTAGCCTACCGTCGTGCTATGCCCGTGCATGATGCGTTTGCCCTGCTTGTCGGTTTGGATTTCTTCCGCTATCCGGCGTGGATCGGCACCGTAATAGGCATCGTAGCCCCCCCACGAAATGCCCGTCATGAAGGCGGTTTCGTAGTTGGCTGCCCGCCACGAGGCCAGTCGGTCATTGAAGGAGGCGTTGACCCCGTAGACGATGGCTTGGTCTGATCCAACGTCCAGGCGGGGCGAGAAGGGCGAAGCCGTCTGGAAGGCGGTTTGGGCCGATTCGCCCGAAGCCCCCTCGACTGTACTGAGGATGAACAGCGATAGAATCAACATGCGAATGGAGTAATACATTCAGGGTGACCCTTCTTGTCTGGCGTGGCCGAGCCACAAGTAAAGCATTTGCCACGGAAAGCTTAGCGCTTCCGTTGGTCGCAACCGAAATTTTCTCTATCAGCCCGTGAACACACAGCAGCCGAAGTTGTCGGCTGACTTTTGTGGAACGTTGTAAACGGCATTCGAAAGCGGAGCGCAAGACCGAGACCGTCTTCTTGGGTTCCTTGGGTTCCTCGGCTATCAAGTGTTTCCCAATAGCCCGCGTAGCGGGTGACAGATTAAAGCCTGGGGTGAAGCGAGGTACGAGCGTAGCCCCAGGACCAATGTTATACCTGAACCCCAAGCCCGCGAAGCGGGTGGCGGAAACCCATCAGTCCCACAGATACCGTTCATTGTATCCAACGCGATGCTTTTCAAGCAGCCCGATGAATTCGACTTGGAACGTCATCTCCTTGTGAGATTCCTCCTGGTTGAGATTGTATTGTCAATCCATTTTTGGCGGCCCTTGGTTGAAAACACCATGGGGTAGATGAGATTGCATTGCAATACGATGAACCCATTTGGCAGCTCCTCTTGTGTGCCGTGTTTTACCAAGCCAGCCCGATTGTCCGTCACCCGCTTCGCGGGCTTTTTCTCGTTATTGCTATTCGCTTCCTGGGGCTCCGCTCGTGCCTCGCTTCACCCCAGGCTTTAGTCCGACATCCGCTTCGCGGACTATGGCATAGCCGATGGGATTTATCCCGGACCGGGCAACTTGTTACGTCTCCCCGTCGCGCTCCCTTCGTGTTCTTCGACTCTTCGTGGCAAATAGTATTTGGTTGTGGCCCAGCCACTTTAGATTCTCAAGAGAGATACGTCGGGTGCCACGGGTAGGCCCGCAGGGTTTACCCGTGAAAAACCCAAGGTCTCATGAAACTGTATAGTCCCCTGATTGTCGGCAGGCACTACACGGGTAAAGCCCTGAGAGGCCTACCCGTGGCACCCGTAGTGGTGTTTTATGGAGGAGAGGGGCTTGGATTTGATTGTGGCCATTCGTTCGTTTTTTCGTTTTGGACAGGCTCCATCTGCTCTGGCACATAGCGCACCAACGTAACCCCATCAAAGTTCAGGGTCTCCTCCTTTGTCGCCACCGATTCCAGCCAAGCCTCAATGCGGTCCGAAAAGGGCTGTGATTCAAAGGTTATGCCATGGGTTCGGACAAACCAGAGGCGCGTTGCGGCTGCGATAGCGTCTTCCTTGATCACGGGCAGAAGCTTGTGTTTCCGAAGCAGGGCTTCATGGCCCAACATTCCAATGAGATATTCTTCCGTCCGTATATCCCAGCCCAACTGCACTTGGTCTCGTGGAAAATAGTGATAGAGGGGATAGGCGCTGAACAGATTTGCGTACACCAGCCGGTCGCCCGGTTCCCACTGCGCCTCCAGGACACGCGCCACGCTGCGGAAATCGACCTTGTCCGACATGCCGAGACGGTGTTCGAGGATGGGGTGGAGCCGTCCCTGGTAGTAGTCCCCCAGGCAGGGCAGTGTCAGCAGGAGCACGAGGCCCAACGCAATCGCGCCTGGACGCCCGAGGAGGACGATGCCACGGGCGGCTCCGATCAGGGCGGCGACGCCGGAGAACAGAAAGAGGCGGTGCTCGTAGAAGGAAAAGTCGGCGCGGCCCCATAGCCAGATACAGCCGATGAGAGGTATCCAGGTGAGACAGGCGATGATGACCGTCGGGGTGCCCATATTGCCTTTTCGCCGCATACCGAAGCCCCACAAGCCCAAGGCCAAGAGAAAGAGGGGCCAATAAGCCCAGACCGTCGGGCCATAGCCCGCGAAAAATATCTTGAAGGTAATGAGGCCGGTTTTCCAGGTAGGATTGGGGTACCAGGCCGTTTCCAGGTTTTGTACCTCGGCATGCATGGCGAAGGCGCGGTACAGGGCTGGTGCGATGAGCAGCATCAATAGCGCATTGGCCGCAGTCCAGCGCCAGAAGAGGTGTTTGTATTTTCCGAGCAGGGCGACGAAGGCCACGTTGAGGGTGAAGATGAGCCACATGGAGAAATAGTGGCAATACATGAGAACGGCGAGGGACAGGACGAAGCCCGCCCAGTGCTTGAGACGGTTTTCTGACAGGGCGCTCGTCATGTACCACACCGCGAGGAGCGACAGCGTTATGTACAGCCCATAGACACGGAGTTCCTGGGCGTAATAGATTTGAAAGGGGGCGATGGCGAAGAGGAAGGCGGCGCAAAGGGCCGTGGGCTGCGAACGATAGAGGGCCAGGGTCACGCAATAGACCAGCACGCAATTAAGTACGCCAAAGAACCAGGGGAGAAGCCGCAGCAGAAAATCGTGGGTGCCATCCGTAACTTTCGTTGGGCTGAGCGCCGAGACGAGGCCGGACCAAAGCCCCGTCATGATGGCGTTCACGGGCGGCTCAATATTCTTGGAGGAATCGAAGAGCGCGGCGGGGGTCGTGACGTAGTTGCCGAGATAGAGGCTGGCCCCTTCGTCATACCACAGACTGAAGCTGCCCAGCCCGAAAAGACGCAGTACAGCGGCAAGCAAAACAATGCACAGCAGCCACAGACGCGGGTTTCGCAGTTTTCCGACGTTCATAGCAGGGTTTACCTGGCTCCGTGAATTCACAACGACAGGTTGAATTTCTTTTCCGTGCTTTCCGTGGTAAACATTTTGGCACGTGTTCACGTAGGCAGGAGGTCGGGTTTTCTTACCCGACACAAGGCACGCGTTGAATCATTCGAGGCCCGTGTGTGTTGCAATATGCCCAGGTAGCCTGCGTGGCATCACGATGCCTTTATTGCGGACTGGAAAGTCCACCCGCCTGCCCGGCGTCTTTTGCGGTGAAAAACAGATGGACACGAAGTCGCTGCTCAAACGGCGCCGATGGTGGTACCATCGGGAATGGTGGCGTTCTTCAAGACCACGACGATGCCGTCGCGAATCGCAAAGCCATCCCCATCGTAGTCCTTGAGGCGTTTGGAACCCTTGATGGTGACGCCCTTCCCAATGCGGGCATTGTGGTCGATGATGGCGTTGCTGATTCGGGTGTTGCGCCCAATGCCAAGCTGGGGCTTGCTGCTGTCTTCCAGGTGCTCCTCGAAATACTCCGCGCCCAGGATGATGGCCCTGTCCACCTTGGCACCGGGGTGAATGATGCTCCGAATACCGATGATGGCGTTGCTGATACTGGCCTTCGTGACCCGGCTTCCCGCGCAGATAACGGAATTCTTGATATGGGCATCCGTAATCTGAACGCCAGGCAGGGCGCGGGCGTGGGTATAGATCTGGTGGTTCTCGTCGTTGAACTGGAAGGGCGGATCCGCCGTGGTCATCGCCATGCTCACGTCGAAATAGGAACGAACCGTACCGATATCCTCCCAGAAACCCGTGAACATGTGTGAATAGACCTGGTGCGTGCGGAGGGAATAGGGAATCAATTCCTTGCCAAAGTCGATCCACTCGACATGGTCCATCAGAAGTCGCTCCAGCACCTCCGCCTTGAATGCGTAGACGCCCATGGAAGCAAGATAGGGCTTTCCCCCGGCTTCCAGCCCGAAGTCTTCGAATACTTTTTCGGGGGTGACGAGGGCATCAAGGGCCGCGCTGTCGGTGGGTTTCTCGACAAACTCGCGGATGCGACCACTCTTGAGGACCTTCATGATGCCGAAACCTTCGGCATCACTTCGGTTGACGGGCAAGGCCGCCACGGTAATATCCGCGTCCTTGTTCAGGTGGGTTCGGAGCAGTTCGCGGTAGTCCATGCGATAAAGCTGATCGCCGGAAAGGATGATGTAATGCTCGATGGACGGCTTCTGAAGATGGAGAAATTGTTTGCGCACTGCGTCGGCCGTGCCCTGAAACCACTCATTGCCGCTGGCATGGTCGGTTTGTTCCGCAGTGAGCACTTCCACCATGCCATCGCTGAAGGTGTCAAAACGATAGGTGTTGTTAATGTGGCGGTTCAGCGAGTGGCTATTGTATTGGGTCAGCACCGCGATATGATTGATCTGCGAATGAATGCAGTTGCTGAGTGGAATGTCCACCAGGCGATAGCGGCCATAGAGCGGGACGGCCGGTTTGGCGCGCTCTTTGGTCAGCGGATAGAGGCGCGAACCCCGTCCTCCGCCCAGCACGATAGCGCACACGTTCCGCATGATGTCCCCCCCCCGCAACGTTTCGACGACGTTTCCCATGAAGCCTTACTCCTCTTCCCACCGAAAGTACGGGCGGTGTTGTGTTCCCAAAGGTTGAAGCCATTGTAAGGAACGGGCCGACGTGATTCCAATCAAAGCAATTGGTGGCTTGTGTCTTCGTCGTCTCGCTGGCACTATAGCACGGAACAAAACACTAGGAGACTCTGGGAAATGCAATCATCACGACGCCAATTCTTAACGGCCATGGCGACCACTGCCTTCGCCTTCGGCGCAGCAACACGAAGCCACGCCAAGTCGAAATCGACGCACCCCAATATAGTGTTTCTTTTTTCCGACGACCATAGCGTCCCCGATCTCGGCTGCTATGGCAACCAGGCTATCCACACGCCCAACTTGGACGCGCTGGCTGCAACCGGCATGCGATTCGACCGGGGCTATGTGACCAGTCCCCAGTGCAGCCCGAGTCGGGCGAGTATCCTCACGGGCCGCACGCCCCACGCGGTGGGGGCCTCCCGGCTCCATATGAATGCCTACAAGCAGACCCCCAACGTGCCCCGGCTCTTGCGGGATGCGGGCTACCACACGGGTGCCTTGCGTAAGGTCCACCAAGGCCATATCCAGCGCGATTTTGATTTTTACGGTGGTTACAAGAAGCCCATAGCCTCCTTTTTTGAACAACGCCCCAAAGATAAGCCCTTCTTTCTTTGGTTTGGTTCCACCGACCCCCACCGGGACTACGCCCCTGGCGCCGTGGATCCGCCCCACGACCCGGCCCTGGTTGAGGTGCCGGAGTTTTTGCCGGATACGCCCGAAGTGCGTCAGGACTTGGCCTACTACTACGATGAAATTGGTCGCTTCGACAAGGAATGCGGCGAAATCATCGCCCTGCTGGAGCAACAGGGCGTTCGGGACAACACCCTCATCGTCATGGCGGGTGACAACGGCATGCCCTTCCCCCGGGCCAAGGCCACCCTCTACGAACCCGGCGTGAAGGTGCCGCTCCTGGCGAATTGGCCGGGTGTCATTGAGCCGGGGCGAAGCTCGAAGGCCCTCGCGTCACTGATGGACCTGGCGAAGACCTGGCTCGACGTAGCGGGTGCGGCCATTCCGAAAACGATGGAGGGCGTATCCCTGGCCCCCCTGCTTCGCGGTGCAAAAGACACCGTGCGGGAACACGTCTTCTTTGAGCGGGACTGGCACGACAACTGGGATCCCATGCGCGGTGTGGTGACGGAACGCTACAAGCTTATCCAAAACTACCGGCCTGAAGTGGGCTACATCCCCAGTTGGGATCTGCTGCGCTCACCGAGCTTTGAGTCCATCATCAAGAAAGCAAAAGATGGTACCCTCGAAGGCCCGTTGAAGTGGTACCACGAAACCACCAAGCCCCTGGTCGAACTCTATGATCTGGAGGCTGATCCCGGTGAGTGGAAGAACCTCGCCGAAGTCCCGGAGCACAAACAACGGGTCATCGATATGCAAAAGACGCTCGGCAAATGGATGAACCAAACCAACGACTTCCTGCCGCCCCCGGCAGCGGCCTATGGCAAGGATCGAAAGAACACCTTGGACGGCGGCGCCATCTGGTGGGAATAGCGACGTTAAAAAGCAACACGTCGGGTGCCACGGATAGGCCTCTCAGGGCTTACCCGTGTAGGTGACACCCTTGGGGTGGTTTTAGTGAGTTCGCTTGTCTGTATGGCGACGACGCTGTGGAGCGTGAATCCGTTTTAGATCATAAGCTAAAGCACCAGCTCTGCTGGTGAGAATTCATCAGGCTCTGTCGTTCCCGCGTTAGTTGTTGGATTCATACACCGGGCGGTGTGCGCCATGTTGATTTAGTCCCGCAGGGACGACATATCGTAGCCTAGGCGTGAGCGAAGCGAACCCTGGGATAGCTTGAAGGTAAGCGATGTCTAACCCCGAAGGGGTGGCATAGAGGCGTTGGGAATGTGCTTGGATTCTTTCTATGCCACCCCTTCGGGGTTCAGCCCTTTGTGGGCCGGCCTACCCAGGGTTTCGCTCGTACCTCGCTTCACCGCTGGGCTACGATATGTCGTCCCTACGGGACTAACTGCTTTTGTTTTGTGCCTGAAGTATGACGATTCGGCCCCTTTCAGGGGCCTTCCTCAAGCCATCGGCGTCGCAGGTGGTTACTGACACACTTAACAGGGCAATGTGCATCCGTACCCTACTTAAACCGCGTTTCCACGCAACCGAGAATGCTGGCGAGGTGCGGATCGGCGACGTGGTAGAAAATCTGGCGGCCCCGCCGTTCGGGCTTAAGAAGACCGCGGTCCTTCATTTTTCCAAGGTGTTCTGATGCCATGTGGCTGGGAATGCCGCACGCCTCCGCCAACTCGCCTACCGTGTGCTCTCCCCGGAGCATCATTTGCACCATGCGCAAACGATGGGGATGGGCCAGCGTCTTGAGGCATTCCGCCGCTTGGGTAAGGCCTTCCATGGATACAAGCTCTGAGTTGGCAGTCATAAACATAAGCATATATGTCGAGGTAACGATATATCAAGCTGTCGCCGCATCCCGACGCGAAGTCCCCTTCCTGGGCAAGGGTGGTGCTCACGTTGTGGTGGGCCTCGGTGCGCAGGTTCCCTTGGCTCCACCACGCCCAGTCGGCCACAGCTTCGCTTTCCGCGCCGCCGGGCAGGGATCATTTCAAAATTTTCAACAGGGGGAAGGCTTGGCTGCTGTGGACGCTGGACAAGAAGAAGATACCGATATACTCTTCGACTACACGGCGGGTCCCGTGGGCTTTCCGCTTTCGTCATAGTGGTAAAAGCCTTGACGACTCTTCATGCCGTAGTGGCCCTCCTTCACAAGTTTAACGAGGAGCTCAGGCGGGCGCAGGGCCTCGTTCTTGTCCATTTCGTAGATGTGGGAAAAAGCGAGGAGGCAGATGTCGAGGCCGGCCATGTCGGCTTTGGCCAGGGGACCCTGGATCATGCCATAGCCTGTAGTCAGGCCACGGTCCACATCTTCGACGGTGCAGATGCCCTTTTCGACGAGGCGGATGGCCTCGCAGGTCATGGCACCGAAGACCCGGTTCATGATAAACCCGGGTATGTCTTTCTTGACGTGGATGATATATTTCCCAAAAGACTCGCAGAGATCGCGGAAGAGGGTAAGGGTCTCGGCGCTGGTGACCGGGGAGGGAATGAGTTCCAGCAGGGGATTGAGGGGCACGGGAAAGAAGAAATGGGTGCCTACAATGCGTTCGGGCCGGTTGGTGACTTCGGCGAGAATATGTATGGGGATGGTGGAGGTGTTGGAGGCGAAGCAGGCGCTGGGCTTGCAGCACTGGTCGAGCGCACGAAAAATTTCTTGCTTTACGTGGACGATTTCCGGCACCGCTTCGAAAACCAAGTCCGCATCACGGGCCGCATCGAGTTCGGTGGCGGGGGTGATGCGTGCGAGCACGGTTTTCGGGCTTGGGGTGATGAGCTCCTTTTGGTAGAGCTTTTTCAGGGACCACTCAATGTTG
>JAJRPE010000174.1 GCA_024280935.1 Candidatus Hydrogenedentota bacterium | reverse complement strand
CCAATCGCACGGTTCCGTCCATCCCATCAGTCTTCGTCCCGGGACGGGCATTCCGTGTTGGTGCGTTCACGGGCCTTGTGAGCGGTGGTGGATGAAGATCGTTCTCCGTTCCCACACCAACCTTCAGTGCAGCCGCAATCTCGGGGGCTAAGCCGGGTGAATCATTCTGTCGCCTGGCGGCGGGTGCCGGGGAGGGAGCGCTTTGCACCTCCTCCGCCTGAGCAGTCTTATCCCGCTCCAAGGCCCCGCCCTTTTCGACTGACACCGGCAGGGTCACCGTACACGTGGTGCCGGAACCCTCCTGGCTGTGAAGCGTAATTGTGCCCCGGTGCGCTTCGACGATACCGTGGCAAACGGCCAGACCCATGCCCGTGCCTTCCGTCCCACTTTGTGTGGTGAAGAAGGGTTCAAAAACTTTGTCCATGATATCGGCGGCGATGCCTTGGCCCGTGTCAATAATCTGAATGAGTACTGCCGTTCGATTCTGATTCGGGCGAACGCGGATAGTGAGTTTGTCGCCCTGGCGCGCCATAGCCTGAACGGCGTTCTTTAGCAGGTTCTGGAAGACCTGATCCATCTGCACCCGATCCAGGGAGATCTGGGGCAGGTCCTGGGCGTATTCCTCGATAAGCTGAATGCCCTCGTCGGCAAACTTCTGTCGGACCCGATCCACCGAAGTCTTCACCAGATAACTGATGCGGCTTTGCATGAGTTGGGGAGGATTGGGCTGGGCGAACTGCAACAGGTCGCGCAGAATTCCACTGGCGCGTTGGCTATACGCGACGATGGTTTCAAGGGCTTTTTCGTCTTCGGGGCGCCCGGCGTTGGCCAACAACATCTGGGCTTTTCCAGAAATTACCGCGAGGGGGTTGTTAATCTCATGGGCCGCGCCCGCCGCCATTTTTCCCACACTGATAAGGCGCTCCGTGCGGCGGTCATGACGATGGGTCAATTCCTGTTTCCACACCGCCGCCGCCAGCGACTCGGCCTCCTCATGGACACCCTGCACCGTCTTGCAGTGGGCCAGGGCCGCCCCTGCGCTTTTCACGAAACGCATCAAGTCGTTCAAAAAACTGTCGGACAACGCAGGCCCGCCACCGCCACTTTGGAAAATGAGCTGTCCCACGCTGCGGCTTCCGTCGAGCAAAGGCAGGGCGATAAATCCGTTCCGATGAATAATGCTGCGCCCCGTAGCGTCCTTATCCAGGGTGGCGATTAACGCATCCAACGAGGTGGATGTGCCGTCCTTCGTAGACACACTCGTCGGTTCCTGCTCCAGGCTGCGCCAACGCAGCACCACGGGGGAGTCACTTGATGCGTCGGTCAAATAGCATAAACCCACCGGTATGGAGAACGCCTTTCGAAGCCCGTCCACGAATAAAGTCAACTGAGCCGCAGGTGCCATGCCAGGCTGCATACGCTCATGGACCGTGCAAAGGGCTTCATAAAAATTCCGCTCGTAACGCAGACGCGACGATTCGCTCCGCGATTCGGTCGGGACGCTTGCCTCGGCGGGCAGCGAGTCCGACGTGACGGCAGGGGCGACCTCTTGCTTGCCGTCCCGGATTAATTCGAGCACGTCGAGCCGTTCCAGGCCGAGTCGAAGATACCGCTGTTCATCCAGGGAGGCCACGCGCTTTTGAGGAGGGGTCTCCAGGGCATCGCCCTGGGCCAGAAAATTCGCGAGGGACACGATCTCAATCAACTCAACGGGATAGGGTGTCGTATCCAAGGTGCCCGGCGGATGATGGTGCAGCCAAATGGCAAAAATAACGGACGATGGCACGCCCCACGCTTCTGCGAGCCACTTGCCCGCAACGGTATGGTCCGCGCCCAATTCACGGCGTTCGGCTTCCAAGGCGTAGAGTCCCTGCTGACGGACCAGCTCCAGCGCCCGGGTGTAGCCCCCGGGGGCTACCCGATCCAGCGCCGGCTTGCCAATGTCGTGAAGAAGGCCTGCTACATAGGACAAGGCCTGGTAGGGACTACCAATTTTGTGTGCGATCTTGTCCGCGTAGTGTGCCACCGAAAAGGCGTGGGCCCAAAAAGCCTTCATATCCAGCTCATGGCCACGGGCAGCGTCAAACAGTGCCGGGGCGACGCGCTCAAAGGTCAGTTGCGCGACTCGGGGCATTCCAAGGGTTGCGAGCCGTTCTTCGAGGGGCATCCCGTTCGGGCAACGGCACTCCTCCGACGCTGCGGACTCAAACTGACGCTTCATGGCTCCGTCAAATTCGGCTATAGCGGCCAACTCTTCCCAGTTAACGGTTCCAGAATCGAGCGAGGAAAGAATCTCGCGCGCGATATGGGGCAACACGGGTAGCTGCTGTAAGGAGCTTATGCGTTGTTTGACGTCTATCTTGATCATCGTCTCTTACGTCACAACCAGTAGAACTGGCGTGATGATAAAGGCCAGGCGACCAACGATGGGGGTATCATCCCATAAGACCCCCGCAGGTCTCCTCGGGTACTATATCATGTGTTGTCTGATTTCGCCAACACAATATATGCGCAGCCGAGACGATCCAAGATTCGACCCAAGCCACCGTGCTTCCTGCCCCCAAACCGGCCCACCGGCCACCACATCCGCATAATAACAACTCCGCGCCACCGGGTGTCAAATTTTCGTCAGCCGCTCTTTGAGAAGCAAGGTTCGGGCACGGCACGCTATTGCATTCTTGATATTCAATCTTCGGTCATATTCCCATAAACTTCCCTTGCGGCAGTGGCCATGGTCGGTGTGCCGCCATCGATATACGCATCAAGCAGTTCCCGGACCCGCTCACGGTCTCCCCGAAGCCCCCAGGCAATACGCCGGTACAAGTTGGGTTCTCGGTCGGCAAAGGCCATCTCCAAGAGTCGGCGAAGCACATCGGTCTCCTTCTCTTTGACCGTTGAGAGTCCGAAATATACCGCGTTGTAGCGAACATCCCGATCCACATCTTCAGACAGTAGCAGAAGCAGGGCAATGGCCTCCGGGTTTTGCTTGCGGGCAGACCAGATCCAACGCGAACCGACCATCCGGGCCACGCGCCGCCGGATTGCAGGATCTGGATCCGTTGCGCACCGTGCGAAATCTTCCACATGGACGTCGCTCATGATGAGGGTGACACCTTCCCGCGCAATCAGATCCAGCGTCGTCCTCCGCTCGGTCGAGGAGCCGGACCAGAGCGTCTGCGCCAATTCATCCAGCTTGTCCCCATAGGCCGCCTGGGCCGCAACCCGCTTCCGCTCCTCGGCCCATACAAAGGCCTTGAGTTTTCGGCTCAGTATTTGTCGGACGACCTCAGCCTTCTCACGCGTTGTGGTGTCCTTGCTACGCAAGTGGGGTTCAAGAAAGCGCAGGGCGGCATCACGTTGGGTGCCCACGCCCCACGCAACCCGGCTGAGATCATTGGGATCGTCCACCAGGACGCACAGGTCAACGAGTGTCCGCAAAATAGCGTCTGTTTTGGGGCGCACTACCGACAATCCAAAATATACAGCCGCGCCACGGGTGCCATGAACGTCGGCATTGGGGGCCGAACATTCCGAAGCGTGGTACATGATTTCGATGGCTCCGGCATGCTGCGGGTCCTTTCCCCAGATAAAGGCGTTCCCGAGCCAGCGCAATAGGGGCATGCGGTTGCCTTCGTAGCGTCGCAAGCCCTGGCGCACTAGCCCAAGCACCTCCTCGGCATCTGCCGCCTCCTTTTCCGCAGCTGTCTCCATCCACCATACCGACAAGGCGTGCGCGCCCTTCTCGCTATCGGGAAAATAAGCATCGAAATCCGGTGGGCGATAGATCTTCTCATCAGACCAGGCATAAGCCGCTGTCACTTCGGGCGTTGAAGCGGACACGTCCTGCGTCTGCGCCAAGGCACCCGCACAACTCCCCAGAAACAACAGACTCCACGTGAATCGTCCCCGAATACTCATTGCTGTGATCCTTTCCGTTTCGGAATTGCCCCACTCGTTACATGGCAATGCCCGCAACGATACCACGTAACATCAGGTCCACCATCACCATGGCAGGCCCAAGAATCAGGCTGACCAAAAACCAGATTATCACGAATCCGGCGCCCCCTTCCGCCCGCAGGTGAAAGCGCTCCGAGATCATCATGAGCTTGACAACGAAAAACAAGAGGCCCAATATCATCCCGAAAGCAATGAGGTCCAGAATGGCAAACGCGATGCCGAGATAGGCCACGGCAAAGAGATTATCACGCGGTTCATCATACAGCAGATCCATCATGCCCAACGTTGCATAGAGCGCGCCCCCCTGCCCCAAAGCACTCACAAGGAAGCCCAGTACAACCGCAAGCCAATACCACGCAGCCGGTAGATCTTGCGCCTGCTCCATGTCGGACGTGAAGAATTCCGCCACCCAGACTTCTACGGGGAAAACCATTGCGCCCACCACGGTCACCGTCCCCACGACCGCCAGAATCAGCAAGCCCTTCTTTTTTCGCGCCTGCTCCTCGGAGGCTCCTGCCGCCTGGGGTGCAGCAACCTTCTTTGGCGGCGCGGGACGATATAGCTCGCGCTTTTCGTTCTGCGAAGGCGGCTGGTAGGATTCGTCCGCCTGGACAGCACAAAGGTGGCACAACACCCCCTTGGCCGTCTCATGCCGGTCCCATGCGCCCCGAAACGTCCGCGAACAACGTGCGCACCGTTCCGTCTCCCCATCGGCGGCGGTCTCCCGGACACCCTCCATCCAAACCCGTTTCTCTGGAGGGTGCTGCGAAACCGCCTCTTCCTCTGGCACGGCTATCGTCGAAGGGCTTTCAAAGCTGGTGAGCGCTTCAGACGAATCGCTTCCATGCGCCCCATCGTCCGCAAAAGCATCCGACGGCACCTCCGCGACGAAGGAGTCCTCCAAGTATTGCGCTTCCCGTTCAGGCAGGAGACACCCGCAAGCATGACAGAGTTTCGCCTCGCCATAGGCGAATACCGCCAAATCATTTCGCTGTCCACACGCACATAGAATCGATTGCCCCAACGCGCCAACCTCCCAGTCAATTAATGCCCAGCCTATTCTGGACACCCCGGAACCGAGGAGCCGTCTGAGTGCTACTCTCAGTATGCGCCATAACCATACCCCGAAGGACCCCGTTATATTCAAGCCGTTCCTTGAGTTGGTCGATCTATTGAAGTCCGTGGGGACATGCCGCAGCGTTGGCGTGGGTCTTGGTTTCTAAGGCAGAATGTTCGCCACGACGAATGCGTCGCTTCCTCATCGTGCCCTTGCTGCGGTACGTCCCAGGGTCGCCTACGAGTCGCTACTCAGCTCGATGCCCTCTTCGAGGACGACTTCTTTCGTGTGCTTGGGCAGCATGTGCTCGGGTTTGATATAGCGTCGCTGGAGGCGTTCGCCGTCTTTCGCGGCCACCAGCGCGGCGTGTTCGATGGTGTAAAAGTATTTTTGCTTCGGCCCTTCATGCAATCGCATGACGCCGTTGATGAGCACGGGTTGTTCGTAGATTTCCGTCGATGTGCCTTCTTCCATCTGAATGCCCATCACGTCGCGGACGGGTGGGCGCTTGCAGAAATAACATTCGATGGGGAGGGGGAGGAGCATGAATTCCGTCATTTCCCGGAATGTGTTCTCTGGCACCATGAACCCAACGAGATTGACCTGCTTGTTGTTCCACTTCTTTAACTCGTCGGTAAAAGTGGCTCCTTTTCGCAGGGAACCCTTGGTCTTGCGCATGTGATGCCATTTGAGAATTTCCATGCCCGATTCCTGGCGCTCGTTTTCTGCTGCTTGTCGTTCGATTTCCTTCCGTTTGGCAAGGGCTCCCCGGCTGAAATTGGCGTTGACAAATACGACCAGTGCGAGTATGACGACCACGCCGACCAGTGCGGTCAGGTCACGTTTGACTCTCTGTCTCATGATGGGTACTTCCTGATGATTGCGGTTAATGTGGCCCGGCCACAAACGCTGATTCTACTACGAATGAATTAACGTGGTCGTTGGTCGCGACCAAATATTTTTACCACGAATGGACACCAATGAACACGGATAATGATGACACAATGATTTCAGGTGTTAACAATATCAACGAATACGACGGACCTCAACGAACACAGAGGGCGCAAATAAGTTGGCTGTTTATTTCGAGTTTCGCAGGAAGTCGGCTTGCTCCCAACGAGAGTTTTTACAACGAAGGCACGAAGGACACGAAGAAAATTGATGGAGGGGAATCGACAGCACACCGCCAGCAAGTTTCCGCGTTGGGGATTGCCTTGTATTTTTTGGATAAAGACATTGAGCACTTAGAGCAGCCTGAGCCGCAACCAAAAATACTGACCACGGAAAGCGTAGGGCAGCCGTTGGCCGCAACCAAAATTTTGACCACGGATGACACTGATAACACGGATGTCTGGCAATCAGGATTTGCCGACACTCACCAACAAAAAAATGGTTCGGCGTTTTTTTGCAGGGTGTCTTTTTCTGTAATTTACTTTTTGTTTTATCCGTTTTATCCGTTTTATCCGTGGGCAAAAATATAAAAGCTCTACTCTTCGAAACAAGTTTGTAACCTGAACGGAGGTAGTATGATACAAGTTCTTGCAACGTGTTTTCTCGTTCGAAAAACAGGAAAGCCGTTAAATAGTAGTACATAGGGCATATGCGTAGCAATCCCGTTTGAGAAACTGCACTTCATCAACCTTAGTTTTTCTTCATTTCTTTCTTCTTCGTGTCTTCGTGGTGAATTGTTTATTTACTTTGCTTCTTTGCGTGCGATCCTTTTTGTTTGGCACGCAAAGGCGCTAAGACGCAAAGAAGGAATAAAGGCTATTGGCGGTCAGCAAGATCGTGGGCGACATCACCGTTGTAGGCCTGCCACGCGGGCAGAATGCCAGCGACTAACCCGACCAGGGCGACCGTGGCAAAAGCGCGGATTTCTTCGGAACTTAGTCCAAAGGGCGTTATCACAAGGCCGTATTCCTGCGCCAGTATCAGACCGAGCAAATAGGTTACCGCGTTGCCGAAGAGCCAGCCGACGGCGATACCGAGGGTGGTTACCCAGAAGGCTTCTATGATGACCGCGCCAAATATTTCATAGGACGACGCGCCGAGGGCGCGCATAATGGCCAGATCTCGCTTTCGCTGCATAATGCTGAGGTAGAGGCCGATAAGAATGCTAAGCGCCGAGATAACGACGACCAGGTAGCCCACGCCCATCATGAGTCCCTTGATAGGGTCGAGGAAGTCCTGGAAAAAATCACTGATGACCTGTATCGGAACGACCGCCATGGCATCGGTGTTCTCGTTGATCCAGCCCTCGTATTCAAAGCGTTGTCCGGGACTGTGGAGTTGAACAAGGATTGCGCTGACACTGTTGGACCAGTCCAACTCCTCGGCACCCTCGTCCGAATGTTCTTCGCCATGCCCTGCGCCATGGGCATCCCAAATCGATTCGATGTCGCAATAGATGGCACGATCAAAGGGCGTGCCGCTCGTTTCAAGAATGCCCACAACCACAAAGGGGCGGTCTGCGTGGTCAAATTCACGCAGTTCCTCAGAGATTTCAATGGATCCGTGCATACTTTCAAATTCTTGCCCGATGACAAGGCCGAGCTTCCGCGCAGCGACAGCACCAACAACGGCCTCATAAGGCGCTTCAAACGTTTTGCCCTCAGCCAGCGCGAAGGGCGTGCGGATGTCGCCGCTCATGCCTTCCCATTTGTGGTCGAGCAATCCCTGCGTTGTACCCACAATCCGAAAACCGCCATACGTGTCGCCCAAACCAATGGGGAAGGCGGCTTCCACAAAGCCGTCGTCTTTCAGGAGGTCTTCGTAAACATGCAAGGGGGTGCGCCCGATGGCGGAGTCCAGGAAATATACGCTGCCCAGCACAAGCTGGAGGGGACTCCCTTTGGGACCGACGACCAAGTCGAAGGCCTGGCCTTCTTCCGCGAAGCGCTTTTCCAACTCCTGGCGGAGGCTGAGCACCGACGAAATTAAGCCCACCGAAAGGGCCACGGACAGGATAGTCAGGCAGGTCGTGAACTTTCGGTTCCAGAGATAGGACCAGGCAATATGCCAGAGGCTCATGATTCGCCCTCCGTGACCAGGCCCACACAATCAAACTGCTTGGGGAGCCGTTCGGCCAATGCGCGGTCGTGGGTGACCATGATCATGGTGACTTCTTCTTCGGTGCAGACCTCCAGGAGGAGCGCCATAATCTCTTTGGCGTTCTTCGGGTCAAGACTGCCGGTGGGTTCGTCGGCCATGATGAGGCGCTGCTTGTTGGCCAGGGCACGGGCAATGGCGACCCGTTGTTGCTCGCCCACGCTCATGGTGTTGGGTTTGCTGTGAAGACGATGGTCAAGGCCGACCCGCTCCAACAGCATCGTTGCCCGCGACTTCCATTCCTTCTGCGGCACCGTGTCGCTGAATCGCATGGCCAGCATGACGTTTTGCAGCGCGGTGAAGGGGGCGAGGAGATTGAAGGTCTGGAAAACAAAGCCCAGACGTTCGCCGCGAAACTGGTCCAACTGTCCCTCGCTCATGTCGTGGATTTCGACACCATCCACCTCAATGCGCCCGCTATCCAGACGGAGGAGGCCCGAGATCAGATTGAGCATGGTGCTCTTTCCACAGCCGCTGGGACCCCAGAGGGCAATATGCTCTCCAGCCTCGGCGTGGAAATGCTCACAATAAAAGGTGGCTCCGGGACCCAGTCGCCGTCGACACTGCTCTAACATTACCATGGTATGGGGATTCCTGGAGCGTTACTTCATCGACAATGGTACTACAAGCAATTCGGCAGCAGCGAAAAATGAAGGCACCTCTGCGAAGCAGAACATCCACTGCCAGACTACGTCCTATAGTATGCAACATGAAGCCGCATTGCGTCCAATTCGGGGACTGCCTCGCCCAAAGGCACGTGGCGGGGTGAAATAAACTTCGTGGCGAACACGTTATTCTGTGGTAGGTGGAGCGCACCAAGTCAGGCGGGGCTGTCCCCAAGACAGCGCATCTGGCATCTGGGGACAGCCCCGCCTACTGAAGGGCCATTTTTTACGTGAGAATATACTTGATACTCAAAACGCACACGACACCTGAACAACGTGGGCTTGGGCGAGGCAGTCCCCACACAGCCTCGCCCAAAGGCACGTCGCGGGGTGAAACAAACTTCGTGGCGAACACGTTATCCTGTGGTAGCTTTGGGGACAGCCCCGCCTGTTGAAGGGCCATTTACTACTTGAGAGTATACTTGCTGGCCACAACGCGCACGACACCTACCCAACGCGGGCTTGGGCGAGGCAGTCCCCCGACTGTGAATACTGTAGAGGCTAATATTTTTGCGCCATGCGCCCCAATAGGCTATAGTCAATCCTGAATGTCGTAGCTGCGGTTCTTCTCGGGATATAATTAAGTATGGGTACGGACACACGCATAACGCCGAAACTTTCCGGGATGGATGTCATCCAGGCAGTTATCGAAGAGTACTATGATCTGGGCGTGGTGCAAATGCCGACCCAGCTGGAGGACACGCACCAGCGCCGACACCGCAAGATGGTGGTGGAGACGGAGAAGGGCACTTTCCTGGCCAAGACTTACCGGCGTGATATCGTGGTGTTGGACAGTCTCCGATTTCAACACCATCTCTCAGCGCACCTTGCGGGCAATGATCTGCCGGTGGCCGGAATCAAGAAGGCCCGCAACGGCAAGGGCATCGTGGAAGTGGACAATTGGGCCATGGAGCTACAGGCCTTCGTGAAGGGCACGCCCATGCACGTGACAACGCCGAGCTTGCAAGTCTCGGCGGATGCGCTCGGAAAGTTTCACAAGGTTTGCAATGGCTTTCCGGTGCCGCCGCGGGATTCGCGAAAGTGGCGTTTCAGCGAAGTGCCCCGTCAGTCGCTTCAGAAACTCTTTCACGTGGCCCGCCAGATGAGCAGCAGCAATGAGCGCATTGATGACTATTGCAACCAGATTGCCCTGTTTCTTCATGACGCGACTGAGGTGCTGAGTGCGGAAAAGCGCAAGGCCTTCGAGACCGGTCTGATACACGGCGACTGGCACGGGGGCAACCTGCTTTTCAGGAAGGGTGAGTTGACCGCCATACTGGATCTGGAGTTCGCGGGGGATGGCTGTTATCTCGAAGACATCGCCTATGCCATGTCAAATTTATGCATTCGAACGACCCTGAGCGCGGAGAAGATGCAGCACCGTGCCAACATCCTTCTGGATGCCTATCAGGCCTACCGCACCCTGACCTACGCCGAACTGGTGGCTCTCTATTACGCCGTGGGCGTGAAGCACGTCACCACGGTTTCCTACCAGGCTCCCCAGATGGGCGGGAAAGTGGCGGGCTACACCGCAGCGGAATGGCTCCACCGTTTGGCCGTGCAATGTGCCTGGCTCGCCGAGCAGTCGCGAAAGACACGCTGGGGAGATTAATCCACCGGCTCTTTCGCTCCAGCGCCAGTTGTTGGTGTTCAGACGCTTGGCAAAGCGCGTTGTTATCTCCGTGTCCTCTGTGACTCTGTGGTGAGTATAGGGCTGTGGGCGAAGCCCATGTTGGTTTAATAACGGAGTACGAATTATGATTTTGAAGATGCTTGGGCGATTCGGTTGGGCGCTGACATTTCTTTCAGGTGCGGTGGCGAGCGAGGCGCAAGACATCGCCATCACCGAAATCATGTACCACGCGGAAATTGGCGGGGTGGACTTCATCGAAGTTCAAAACGTCGGCACCCAGACTATCGATATGTCCGGGATGAATTTCAGTGATGGCATTCTTTATACCTTCCCGGCGGGAAGCACCTTGGTGCCCGGTGCCTACTATGTCATCGCTGCAGCGACACTGGAATTTACCCAACGCTATCCCGGTGTGCAACTCGGCGGGGTCTATACCGATAACCTGGCCAATCAGGGAGAGTCGTTGACCCTGCGCACGGCGGGCGATGTCCCCTTTATCACCGTGACCTACAACGATGCCGCGCCTTGGCCCTCCGCCGCCGACGGCCTTGGCTTTTCGATTGTCCCCATTGATCCAACGGGCGAATTTAACGATCCCTACAACTGGCGTGCCAGCGGTGCCAGCGGCGGTTCACCGGGCGCGGTTGATGTGGCGATTTCGATTCCGGCGGTGTTGATTAACGAAGCCCTGACCCACACCGATCTGCCGCAGGTAGACAGCATCGAAATCTATAATCCGAGTGATACCACGGCGGACATCCGGGGCTGGTATGTGACCGATGACCGAAGGGATCCGCCGAAGGCGCAGATTCCCGACGATCCCCAGTACATCCTCGGGCCGGGGGCCTATGTGGTTATCGACGAGACCACATTTCGGGATGCGCCCGGTTCGCTCAACGGCTCGGTTTTGCCGGGCTTTGCATTGAGTTCGGCGGGCGAGGGTGCCTATCTTTTTGCGACGGATGCCGATGGTGCCCTGACGGGTTACAGCCACGGTTTTGAATTTGGAGGAGCCGCAAACGGGGTGTCCTTCGGTCGCCACGTCTCCAGCGACGGCGAAGTCCACTTTACCGCGCAGTCGCAGATTTCACTCGGTGCCGCCAACGCTGGTCCCTTGGTTGGCCCGGTGGTGATCAGCGAAATATTTTATCGGCCCGAAACCGGCAGTACGGCGGTGGAGTATGTGGAGCTCGTCAATATTTCCGACAGTGCGGTCAACCTGTGGGACGATTCACCGGAGGGTGCCCCGGGGAATACGTGGCAATTCAATGGGATTGGCTTTATATTCCCGCAAGATATGACGATGTCCGCCGGAGCACGAATCATTGTGGCCAATGCCGACCCGGATAGTTTTCGCTTGCAGAACGACGTTCCCGAGACGGTAACGGTGCTTGGCCCCTTTGGTGACACCCTTGGGTTGAGCAATGGGGGAGAGACCATTAGCCTGTCCCGTCCCGATCCCCCAGGATTTATCGGGGTTGTCTATATTGTGGTGGACCGGGTTACGTACAGCGACAATACCCCTTGGCCCGATGCAGATGGCAATGGCCTGGCGCTCTCACGCTTGGATTTAACGCAGTTCGGCAACGACCCGATCAACTGGGAAGCCGCATCGCCGAATTTTGGGTTACACGCTGGTGAAGGTGAAGGTGAAGGTGAAGGTGAAGGTGAAGGTGAAGGTGAAGGTGAAGGTGAAGGTGAGGGTGAAGGTGAGGGTGAAGGTGAGGGTGAGGGT
>JAJRPE010000173.1 GCA_024280935.1 Candidatus Hydrogenedentota bacterium | reverse complement strand
CTGCATGAATGTGTGTCCCACCTACGGCGTTGTGGGTGGCCATGTCTTTGGGCATATTTATCCGGGCCCCATGGGCATTACGTGGACCGCCGAAGTCCATGGCCTCGACAAGGCGGCGGAGTTTGCCGACCTCTGCGTGTCTTGCGGACTCTGCAAAGAGATTTGCCCCGTGCAGATTGACATGCCCTTGATGATCGCCCAAATAAAACACGAGGACCACAAGACCAACCCGACCTCAAAAACCAACGAACTCCTCATGGCCGCCGAGACGATGGCTAAGCTGGGCTGCGCCTTCGCGCCCCTGTCCAACTGGAAGCTGAGGAACCCCGTGTTCCGCTGGGTGATGGAAAAGGTCACCGGAATTGATCGCCGCCGTGAATTGCCGACTTTTGCACGGAAAACCCTGCGCAAGCGTTGGAATCCGGAGATCGCACCCGAGAAGGTGAAACACAAGGTCGCTTTCTTCCACGACATCTTTGTGAACTACAACGCGCCCGAACTTGGCATGAAGGCCCTTCGCCGCCTGGAGGCCCAGGGCTGTCTCGTCGTGCTGCCCGAGCAACAGGCTTGTGGCTATCCCTACATCGGCTACGGCGACATGGACCGCGCACGGGATGCCGCCATCTACAACGTGACCCGCCTCGCCGAATACGTCGCGCAGGGCTACGACATCGTCGCCACCGAACCCACGGCGGCCTACTGTCTCCGCGAATCCTACCCCAAGCTATTGCCCCACAACCCCAAGGCCAAGTTGGTCGCCGAAGCCTCCCACGAATACTTCGCCTACCTCATGGACCTTGAAGGTGACATCGGAAGCGACGCGTTGAAAGGCCACCGTTATGGTTTCCACTGCGCCTGCCATCAACGTCCCTTGGGCATGGGCAGCGAAGCGATGGCGTGGGTGAAAAAGCATGGTGCCGACATCGAACGCATCGAAAGCGGCACCTGCTGCGGCATGGCCGGGACCTTCGGCCTGAAACACGGCCCCATGGGCTACGACCTCGCCAACGCCGTCGGAAAACCTCTCTTCGATGCCTTCAAAGAAAAGGGTGTCGAGGCCATCGTGACCGAATCGTCCGTCTGCGCCATCCACCTGAAGGAAGGCACGGGCCTGCCCACCATGCACCCGCTGGATTTGCTCTAGGGACAGTGAGGAGGGAGAGGGGCTGTGGGACGTCGAGTTCCCTTCTCTTCCTCGCCGCCAACCCGTAGTTGAAGCCCCCGGTGTGCATGGGCCATGATGGCGCTCAGGTATTGCTGCTGTTTTCTGCGCTGTTCCTGTCGCTGACTGCTGACTTCACAAGGAAACCCTTACTATGCCAATCGCAGGTCGTTTATCGTTCATCGCAATCGCCTTGGTGGCCGTGTTGTGCGCCGCCGCGCCATCGGCGGAACTTTTTCATCTGGAGGTCGCGCCGTTGGGGCCGGACAATCCCCGGAACAGCGAGGCGGACATCATCCGGTTGAAGGACGGTTCGTTGCTGCTGGGCTGGACGGAGTTCTACGCAGGGAGCGGCGCGGATCATGGTCCGGCGCGCATTTCGGGGAAGATCTCCACGGACGGCGGGAAGACTTGGGGCGAGAAGCATACGCTGGTGGAGAATGACGGGGGCCAAAACGTGATGGAGGTGAACTTCCTGCGCAGCAAGGAGGGCCATATCCACCTGTTTTACTGCCAGAAGAATAGCGAAAAGGAAGATTGCCGCGTGATGATTCGGACATCGCCTGACGAGGGCAAGACGTGGGGCGCGGCCCTGCAGATCAGCCCGGCGGGCAAATACACGGGCTTGACCAACGGCCGCTCGCTGCGCCTGGCTTCGGGGCGAATCCTGCTGGAAGCGTGGGAGGCCAACGACGGCTATTGCTACCTTTCGGACGACGACGGCAAGACGTGGCGGGAGTCGGAGCGCGTGCGGCCGGGGGATGGCTGCTGGGAGACGGCGGCGATTGAGTTGAAGGATGGCCGCGTGCTCATGATGATGCGCACCGGGCTGGGCGGGCAGTACCAGAGCCTGTCCGACGATGGCGGCGAAACCTGGAGCACGCCGCTCCCCACCGCGCTGAAAGGCACAGCGGCTCCCGTATCCCTCACGCGCGTGCCGACCACGGGCGACATTCTGGCAGTCTGGAACCACAACCCCGGTGCGTCGCGCCGCAACCCGTTGACGTCGGCAATCTCCAAGGACGAAGGGAAAACGTGGGAACACTTCCGTAACATTGAAGCGGAACCGGGCGGCGGCTGGGCCTACCCGGCAATCACGTGGGTGGAGGGAAAAGCCCTGTTGACCTATTTCAGCTACACGGGCGGTGGATTGCCGCTGGAACTCAAGATACTCCCGGCGGGGTGGTTCTACGAGTAAGATGCTGGCCGGGACCCATTTCCGCCATAATAAATGAGTAAGCGTTCAGGGGGGCAAAGGCTCCCCTCCTCGGAGGGGCTGGGGGTGGGTCAATTTTGACCCGCGCACTCAAACCCACCCCTACCCCCTCCAAGGAGGGGAACCAAGGGCGTTGGCGTTGCGCCACGTGACGTAGTCCGAGAACGCATCGGCGTGGTGGGCGCCGTCATGCAGTTCCACATCGTCGAAGCCCGTGCGAATCGCTTCCGCCTTCGTCGGCGGGTACTCGTAGTAAAGATGGCTCTTCCCCACGATACCCGTGCGGTAGCCCGCCGCTTGCAGCCGTTTTGGGAATAGCGTCTCGCTCTCAGGGAGCTTCGTGTAATTCACCCGGTTTTTGTGGGCATGGGCATAGCGGCCCGTGAAGAAACAGGCCCGGGAAGGCGTACACACCGGTGCCTGCACGAAGCAGTGGGAGAAATTCGCCGACTCCGTCGCCAGCCGGTCCAGGTGGGGCGTCTGGATGATGGGGTTGCCATTCGCGCCCACGCAGTCATAACGCTGCTGGTCGGTCATGATGATGAGGATGTTCGGACTGCCGGGCCGCGCCTTTGGGCGGGGCGAGGGAGCTGCCGTTGCACCGACAGCGGACAGGGCGCTCGAAAGCGCCGTGCCTTGCAAGAATGTTCGTCTGTCCATGCTTCGCTCTCCCTGTTGCTGATGCCTCTTTCGTGGACTACTCGTCAGGAAAGGACAGCACGACCACTTCGCCGGCAGGGATGGTCAGCTCAAGTTGACTGGCATCGTGTGCAGTTACGAAGGTCTCGCCAACGAGCACGTTCATGCCAGTTGTATTTCCTTGAACGGTCGCGGATTGCGTTGCCGCCGGATCGGCCGCTTCGCCCTCGAGTGTCTTGGTTATGCCCAGATTGTTAAAGACACCGATGAGATAGCGTCCGTTTGCCCGCGCCTGTGCCACGCCCACGCGCCCTTCAACGTGATAGGGCAGGGCACCGTGGATAGCGCTTTTTATTTTGGAATTTGTCTCTGGCGAGTCATCGAAGAGCAGCGCTTCTTCCTTCGTGGCTGCCTGTTCCGCGTCAAAATATACGACACCGGCGTACTTTTCGAGCGTCGAGGCGGGGGCATCCGCGTCCAATACATCGAAGCAGCCAATCCAAGGGGAAGGCGTTAGATTCTGGGAATCACTGCCTGCGGTGCGGCCCTGGGTGGCGAAGAAGGCCTTGGCGAAGCGACGTAGATTTCCGTGAAAGGCATCCGCTGGCGCAATGCGCCACAGTGTTTCCGAGTGGCCCGCAACGTAGCGGATGTCGATGCCAAAGGTGTCCGGCGGTGTGACCAGCGCCATGGGGACGACTGGTTTCAGCCCGGTGATGCCACGGGTGGCTTCCTGGAATTCCTGGACGATTCGTCCATACGCGGTGATCGGGTAGTCTTCCCAATTGCTGAAGTAGTTCTCCGCACCCCATTCCTCCGACCACCAGGCGGCCCCGGAAAGCCATGCATAGTATAGGAGGCGTCGTTGGAGAGAACGGCTGCTTCCATGTTTCGGCCCGATGTTGTAGCCGTCCATCCGCGCCTTCATCTTGGGTTCCAGTGGCCACCACGGGGAGAAGTCCGTGGCACAGACGCAGCCCATTGGGGAGCCTCCCCACGGTTCGTAGTAGGCTCCGAAGGGTTTGCCATGTTGCCGGGCCGCCCCGCGCGCGCATGCGATTTGAATGGCGGTCAGCGGTACTTGGTTTCCAATTTCCGCCATTACGTTTTTCGCACCCAGGCGCAGTGCCGTGTGGTGGAGTTGGCCATACCCGGTGACGGAGACCAACTGCCCGTCGGTGAGGGCCACCAGCTTCTTGAAATAGTCGCTGAGGTAGCCTTCCACGTCTTCCTGCGTGGCCAGCTCCCGGTAGAGGTCCTGGTAGATAGAAAAGTCGCCCGCAGAAAAATAGGGGGTCGCGGTGCTGCCTTCAAAGGGAGAGAAATTCTCTTTGTTAAGCTCTTTTCCTTTCTCCAGGATCAGGCGATGTATCCGGTGATAATCGTGGGTGGGGGAGTTGCCCCATTCGTGGGCCTGGAAGCCCAGAAAGTTCGGGTCGTCTTTGAGTCGCGTTGCGATTTCATCGATGCCTTCGAGGGACTGGTAGGGCATGCCGCCCATAATGCGGTCGATATAATAGGGGCGGCCCGACGACTGGGCCGTGTCGAGAAGCGGGGAGTCTCGCCACCGCGCCCCGAAAGCCTCGGCATGAAAGCCCGTGTTGTGTACACGATAACCAGCTTCGCCCAGCATTTCGTGTTTGCTCAGTCCGGCGCGGAACACGGGATCGGCGAATTGCAGGAAGACCATTCTGTCGTGCGTGTCGTCGGCGAAACTGCCAAATCCGACGATGGCGACCAACAGTATAACGGCACACGTTGTGTACCAAGAGCACCCGCTGCGATGGGAGTATTTCAAAAAACATACCCTTCATGGTTTGTGGATTATTTGTGCATTAATCTGAAAAAAACCGCTATATATACAAAAAGGTTCTCGGGCGCGGGATGATAAGGACCATAGATCCTGGCTGTGGCCCTGCCACTCAGATTGACCAATTCCCTCGCATGGGACGGCTGCGCAGGGCGTTGGCCTCGTCGTCGCCTTTGAATTCCTCTTTGACGGGGTCCCAGTGGAGCTCTCGCTTGAGCGTCGTGGCGATGGCCCCCAAGTGGCAGATCGTGGCGGTCCGGGGTCCGATTTCGATGGTGGCTGCCGGGTCTTTCCGGGTCTTCACGGCGTTGATGAAATCACCGATATGGTCGTCGCTCTTGTAGAGGCGGATAGCGTTGGGCTTTAGCTCAATCTTATCGACATCAGGAATGCTCGACGTGACCTTGGAGCTTTCCACGTGGATCCAACCCTCACTGCCGATGAACTTGATGCCGTACTTCTTGCCGTCCGTGCTGCTGAGGGCGATTAGGCGGACCCCGTTGGCGTATTCGTATTCGATGAGATGTTTAACCGAGGCGTCGAAGAGGCCTTCCCGGGGAAACTGGGCGGCGCCGCTGATGCGCACGGGGCCGGTGTCGTCGGTGCCGTTACCCCACTGGCCGATGTCGTAATAGTGGGCGCCCCAGTCGGTGATGTAGCCCGCGCTGTAGTCGAGGATCCAGCGGAAGTTAAAGTGGCACCGGGCGGGCGTGTAGGGCTTGTCGGGGGCCGGTCCCAACCACAGATCATAGTCCAGGCCTTCCGGCACGGGTTCCACGGGATAGCCCTGCTTGAATTCACCGCGAATCGCGTAGCCTTCCGGGACCCCGCATTCGATGGTGTGAAGCTCACCGATGTACCCGTTGCGGACCAGCTCGCAGGCATCCCGGCATCCCGCGAGGGAACGCCGCCACGTGCCCGTCTGGAGAACGCGGTCATACTGCTTCACGGCATCGGCCATTTTTCGGCCTTGGTCGATACATAGGGAAACGGGCTTTTCACAAAAGATGTCCTTGCCTGCCTTGGCCGCATCCACCGTGTTGAGCGCGTGCCAGTGATCCGGCGTGGCGATGGAGACTGCGTCAATATCGTCGCGGGCGAGTAATTCGCGATAGTCATTGTAGACGGACTCCGTGCCGACCTCAGTCAACTCGGCGGCCTTCTCTCGACGAGCCTTGTCCACATCGCACACGGCGACGATCTGGGTTTCCGCCTTCTTGTGAAAGGCCATCATGTTGTTCGTGCCCCGGTTGCCCGTGCCGATGCAGCCGATGGTGAGGCGTTCGCTGGGAGCAACGGCACCATCCTTGCCGAGGGCGGATGCGGGGATGATCATAGGGGCCGCGATGGCGGCGGTGGCGGCGAGAAACTGGCGACGGCTGGGGGTGGGCTTGGTGTTCATGGACTATCTCCTGCGCGGGTGCGCCCCGATGTGTTGTGAATGGCTGAAATCTACGCCCTTTTTATACCATATGAGAGGGCGTGGTTGCAGTTTTACGCCTTCTTCGTCTAGTTTGGGGTCGTATTAGAGGCCCTTGTCTGTTGAGAGCCATGTTGTCGGGGGCTTTGCTAGAAAAATACCAAGGGTGCCACGGGTAGGCCCGCAGGGTTTACCCGTGCAGAAACCGCAGTCTCTGGTGGTGGATAGAACTCCCCTCGGTCCGTTGGAAATACACGGGTAAGCCCTGAGAGGCCTACCCGTGGCACCCGTCGAATTCCTCTCTACTCCTTAGAGTTGTGGTCAGATAGAGGCGATGTAGATAGAAGCTGTTTGCAAGTCAAGCAAACGCAAAAAAATTCGTAAACTGGGGCGCACACAGCTTTTTCACGCTGTACAAGAAACCCTATCGTGGTAGAATGAAGCCGCTCAGATGGTGTTTTGAGCTGATGTGGGAGATCATTATGAAAACGATGAGTGTTTCCGAAGCGAAGATGAATTTTTCGCAAATGTTGTAAGCGTCCGGTGAAGTACATCTTCCTATTTTCGCTTCTTCTTGTCAAGCTATTCCTTTCAGCTTTGGAAAGGAGCGTGTTTATGTCGAGCAAAAATAGGGTTCGGGGGCGTAATCTAGCGACGGAGGCGTTGTGGCG
>JAJRPE010000172.1 GCA_024280935.1 Candidatus Hydrogenedentota bacterium | reverse complement strand
GCTGGGGAATGCGGCGGCCACATAGGTTTTTTCACCGCTCGGCTCTTCAACACCGAGAATCAACATGTGTTCAGCAAGCCACCCTTCGTCCCGGGCCATGCACGAGGCAATGCGGAGGGCGAAGCACTTTTTTCCGAGGAGCGCGTTGCCGCCGTAGCCGCTGCCGTAAGACATGATGGCCCGTTCTTCGGGAAAATGAACGATGTATTTCTCTTCGTTGCACGGCCAGGGCACGTCTTTCTTGCCATCGACCAGAGGCATGCCCACCGAGTGCATACAGGGGACAAAGTCGCCGTCTTCACCCAGTTCATCAATAACGGCTTTCCCGGCACGGGTCATGAGGTCCATGTTCACAACGACATAGGGGGAGTCGGTGACTTCGATACCGATATGGGAAATATCTGAGCCGAGGGGCCCCATGCAGAAGGGTATGACATACATGGGACGGCCCCGCATGCACCCGTCAAAGAGACCATCCAGAATCTCTTTCATCTCATCGGGTTGCATCCAATTATTCGTGGGGCCGGCATCCTGTTCGCGGCGGCTGCATATGTAGGTACGGCCTTCCACGCGGGCGACATCCTTGGGATCGGATCGGAACAGATAGCTGTTGGGACGCTTTTCCTCGTTCAGCTTGATGGCCATACCGGAAGCGACCATTTCTCCCATGAGACGGTCATATTCCGCTTTCGATCCATCGCACCAAATGACACTGTCCGGCTTGCAGAGGTCGGCCACTTCCTGGACCCAGGCGATAAGCCGCTGATGTTTCACGTAGGATGGCGTTTCCATAATTTCCTCTCTTTCCTTAGGGCGCACCTGCGTTTGTGCGTTTGGGATTTATATTCGACTTCCAAAACCGTGCAATTCACGTGCCAAGGGTGCTCCCGACGAGGAACACACACTCGATGCTCGAATTACACGGTTATTTACGCACTATACGGCCTTGAAAGAGCCTCGTCAAGAGCGGAGGGGCCTTGGGCACAGGAAGAATCTGTTCAATAGGTGTTCAGTAAGTGAACATAGCTGTTCGGGCTTGCCGGAGGATGGACGGATCTGCGCATCTTCGGGGACTGCCTCGCCCAAGCCTGTGATGGGTAGCGAAGTGCGCGATTTGGCGGGCAGGTCCGCTACGGTATGCAACGAGAAGACCCCAACAGGCGGGGCTGTCCCCAAGGGGAGGCAGGTTGTGGTTGATTGGGGACAGCCCCGCCTGATTGGATGCGCTCCACCTACCCTGGGAAAATGTGCTAGCCACGGCGTTCGTTTCACCACGCTACGTGCGGTTGGGCGAGGCAGTCCCCGCTTATTCCACCGTTCCCGTGTTGGGATCGTAGCGCCATTCCTGGCCGGGGTAGGGGTGCTCGGGAAACTTGGTGGTCTGCCCCGTATCAAGAAGCGTTTGCAGCGTGGGTGGCCAGCCGCCCTCTTTGCTCTGGTAACTGTTCAGCAGGTTCCTAAGGGTTTTCAGGCTGCTTTTTTTCTCCTCGTCGAGGAGTGTGGTATTACGGATAACCCCATCATCGCCAAGAATGAACACGCCGCCGAGAGGATCTTTCTTGGGCACCCGCACAATCCCCGACGATGCCAATTCCTCCAGCGTGTTGGGGAAATGGCCCGCCCGCTGGTTAAAAGCGATCACGGCCTGGTTCAATTGCTCGGTTGCCCCGCGAATATCGATTTCCACGAGCTTGCGCTGGGCCAACTCCCGCAAGAGCTTGTCATCACTGTCGGCCATGCGTGTCCACATGGCTACTTCCAACTCACCGAGGTCGTAGTTGGCCTGAAGCTTGGTCGCCAGATCGCGGATAAACTCCGGGGCCCCGTCAATGGACGCCGCCATGCTGAGATAGTGGGTGGCCCGCTCCTTGGAGCCGGGTTCGTCTTTGCGATTCAGCAGGAAAATCATGGCGAGCTCGTAGGGAAGTTGAAAGTTTCGCGGGTTGGCCACAACGCCTTGTTCCAGCAGCGCGATGCCCGCGTCATCGTCGGCCTTGAGGGCGGCGAGAAACATGCCGCCATAGCGGTAGGCATCGCCGAAATAGGGGTCGAGCTGGACGACCGTATTCAGCATCTGGTTCAGCCAGGTGAAGTTCCGCTCTCCTTTGGATTCTGTGGCCACATATTGGATGCACCGCAGCCAGAGAAGATCGGCCACAATATTATTCATGCCGCCGGTGAAATGGTTGAGCAGTTTCTGGTTGGGCAGGAAAAGGATCGTCTCGCCTTGATCGTTCGCCCGGGCCTTGTTGGCCTGGTTTTGCGCGCCCACGGCACACCAGAAGACACCCAGAGCGCAGAGTCCGGCGATGACACGCTTGCCCATAGTTAAACGTCCTTTTCTTCAAAGGCGAGGGCGGCCAGAATCAGGAGCATTACGGTGTACATGGAGCCGTAGACCAGCACCCAAAGTACGTAGGAACCCGATACCTCGATGCCATTGGCGGCTTCCCTGGCAATATCAAAATTGCTGAGGTTGGGCACGAGGTAGTAGACGGCTTCCAGGATGGCCTTGGCCGAGGTGCCGTCGAACTGGGGTGGCAAATCACGGAAGACTTCGGTAGCATGACCGAAGACCGCCACGGAAAACACGATAATGGCACCGAGTATGGGAGAGGTCATGGAAGACATGAGCACGGCGAAGGCGGTAATCAGCATGAGCTTGCCGTAGATGAGCAGGATCGCCAGGAAAAACGTGGTGTGAAGCGTGCCGCCGAGAAGGAGGATATAGACCGAAGACACGGCCCCCATGACCACCGTAACAACGGCCAGCAGGGCGACAAGGCCCAGATACTTGCCGAGGATGAACTCATAGCGGTGCATGGGTTGGGAGAGAATCGTGTAGAGGGTGCGCTTGTCGATCTCTTTGTAAATCAGGCTCGTCCCCACAAAAATGGCAATGAGAATGCCAAAGATAGACGTGGCGCTGAGGGCGATATCTTTTACGATCTTGATGTCCTGCCCGATACTGATCCAGCCCAGCGCCTTGGAACCCAGGATGGTTACAGCGGCAAAAAACAGGAGGACATAGAGAACCTTGTCCCGGATCGATTCGCGAAAGGTGTTTTGGGCGATGGCGATGATACGCATTAGACAGCCTCCCCTTCGTGTTGCCCGGATTCGCCCGACTCCTGCTGTCGCAGGAAAAAGTCTTCCAGCGATTCGCGGATGGGCTGAAACTGAACAAGCCGGCCACCCTGCTGCTGAATGCGCTGGACGGCCTCGTTGGCCTGTTCT
>JAJRPE010000171.1 GCA_024280935.1 Candidatus Hydrogenedentota bacterium | reverse complement strand
CATTTACAGAAGCCTCCGAAAAAAGGGGAACCCGGAGTTCATTCGTGTTGGCGCCTTTGCTGGTCTGGCGAAAGCAACGCCCGGAAAGACCCCGGATCGAATCATCAAGGCCATTCAAGGTGCCGACCCCCTCTACCGCAATCTTGCCCGGGAAGTCGTCGCTGACACGAAGGGCAAGAAAGCCACGGCCCGCTATGTGGAAGCCCTGCCCACCCTGCCGAATGATGTCCAGATCGAGATGCTGGCCGGGCTGGCCCGCCGTGGTGACAAGAGCGCCCGCAATGGCGTGGTTGCTGCGGTAGAGAGTTCTAATCCAGCGGTGAAACAGGCCGCTCTCGAAGCCTTGGGAACCCTCGGCAACGCGAAGGATGTGCGGCTACTTGCGGCCCTTATGTTGGTACCAGAAGAAAATATCGCTACCGCCGCTCGGAATAGCCTGATTCGCCTTCGTGGTGATCGGGTTGACCCCGCTATCGTGGCCGCCATGAAGAAGGCCGATCCCGCGATGCGGGCGAAGCTTCTTACTATCCTTGATGTGCGCATTTCCAAGGAGGCGGTGCCCCAGGCGCGACTCTATCTTAGCGACGCATCGGAAGCGGTTCGCGTTGCGGCCCTCAACGTGTTCTTACAGCAGGGGCAGGCGAGCGAATTCGACGCGGTACTTTCTATTCTGAAAAAGGCCCCCGGTGAGACGGAGACCGCCCTCGCCTCGCGGACCTTGGCCGCGATTGCCCGGCACAACGCGACGGAGTGCCTCCCCATGGTCTTAGCGGCCCTGAAGGATGGGTCGGATCCTGTAAAGCTCTCTCTTGTTGATGCCTTAGGCGATATGGGCGGTGCGGAGGCATTGGCTGCGGCGAAGGCCCTCTTGGCAGACGACTCCCCGGCAGTCAAGAAAAAGTCTCTGACCGTCATGAGCGAATGGCCAACCCAGGATGCCGCCGATACGCTGCTGGAACTCGCCAGGGCCGAGGATCGTGCAACCCACGATGCCGGTCTCAAGGGCTACACCCGGCTGGCCCAGACCCATCCCGATCATGGTGCGAAGAACGCCATGATGGCGACAGCCATGAAAACAGCACGCTCCAAGGAAGACAAGTGGATGGTCCTCTCGGCCTACGGCACGGTCCATAGTGGCCCTTCCCTGGATGCTCTGGAAGCCCAGTTGGATGACCCCGAGGTTCAGAAAGAAGCAGCCATGGCCCTGTTGAAGGTAAACGAGGCCGTGATTAAACACGGAGAAAAGGCCCACCCACGGGTACGAAAATCGCTGGAGCTGCTCAAGACCAAGGTTCAGACGGAATACGTCGTGAAACGTGCTAATGAATTGTTGGCCAAATTGAAGTAAAATTGGCTTGACCCTGGATTACAACGCGCCCGCGACCACCATCGCGGGCGCGTTTATTTTGGTGATTTTTTGGAAATGGACTTGGTACCCGGCGGTTGCTTTATGGAGGAGAGAATCCTCAATCAATACAAACACGCACTTGGCATCTGTCGTGACACGCCGATTGTTCGAGGCGCGTATAGTGTTTTGTCGTTCGATTCCAAAGCGGTTGCACATGCCGATGATGGACTTTATATCGACGAGGCCTTTTGTGTCGGGCTGGAAAGCCCAACCCCCTTTGTCGTGAACACTCACCAAAAAAAGAACGCGGGACCCGGTGGCGGACCCCGCGTTTTGCCAATCCATCTTATTTGCCAGGGTAGGTATCCGGCAGAATATTCACGCCCGTCGTAAATACGAAAGGCAATGGAAATGTGGGGTTTTCAAAGGTAAGCTCGATCATGAAGGCCGTGTAGCCCGTTCCGGGCAGATCGGGCAGGGCGCGATAGACGCCATCGCTCCCCGTGAGTGGCGTGCTGGTCCAGGCCTTGCCAATTTCTTCCAAACGGAAATCGCGGGCTTTTGGATTGTGGGCCTGCCACAAAAGCACCTTCTTCGGCGCGGTGGCACAGTCTACTTCCAAGGAGCCATCGGCATTGCTCTTCCACGTAAACTCGGGCCGCGGTGTTTTGGTCAAGAGCGCGTTGTAAAAAGAGGCCGCATTCAAAAAGGCCTCGCCGCTCAAACCGTGATCCGTGTTGGGCATATAGCGCAGGTACTTCTCGCCCTGAAGGCCATCGAAGTAATACTGGGAGGAGTTGGGCGGAAAAAACTGGTCTCCCGTGGCGTTCACAATATATTTTGGCATGGTGAGGCGGTCGACGTAGCTGTAGGGATCGACGATATCAAGGAGTTCGCGCATTCGAGGGCTGTGGTAACGCCCGGTAATGTTCATCTCTTCGTAGTTTCCTACGGCCGGTGCCCAGAACCCATAGGACTTGATGTGATTGTCGAGGGATGGAACAAAATTCAGCACGTCGATCACCGCAGGCGCGATGCCGATGACACGCTTGTCGACGGCGGCCACGGTCCAGGTCGTCCAAGCGCGCTTGGAGCCGCCCATAACGAAAAATGCGTCTACGCTTGGCTGCTCTTTCTGCACCAGGTCCATGGCCCGGACCACCGCTTTGGTCATCGGCAGGCGCGCCAGCCATTCGGCCCGACCGCCGTTGAGGAACTTGTCCCAGCCATAGGTGATCAGGGCATCCTCCCCACGGCCCTTTTCCTTGTACTTATCCATCTTCTCCTCAGTGAAGTGAAGGGGCTGGTTGGGAATCTGCTTCACCGCGACCACGACCGAGTGGGTCTGGACGGCTATTTGCGCCAGGGCATGGTCGGGGCCGGGCGCTTTGCCGCCGTTGCTGCCGCCGTCAATGAATACCATGGCGGGCGTGGGTGTGCGCTCTTTGGGAACATAAACCACAACCCAATGTTCCCACAGGGTGCGATCTACCTCGGCGTCCTTCAGCCAATGCTGGGATGCCATGTAGTAGACCTTGGCCTCGACCGTGGGCATCGTCACCGTGGCGTCGGGCTGGAGTTCATAACGGTAGGCGGGATCGGGTGCGGCCACGTAGGCATCGAGAGGCGTGGCCCCTACGGGCGCGACGGCGATCAGGACGAGGACCAAAGAGGCCAGATACCGACTCAGGGAACGGAGCGGTGTGGCGAAATAGATGTGGGATGTTGGCATAATGTCTTTCCTACAGGTGAAGGTTGATAATTACAATCGCTCTGCCGGTCGAAACCGAAAAACCAATAACGGGTATGGCGACATCGCTCTGCAAGCGCCATCGATGGCATTTGCCGCCAGATGATACCCTCAACGTACACGTGGGGGCAAATTCGCAGAGAACGGCACGCCGAAGATTATTAACAAGTAATGCTTTTCAGCCATTTGTCGTCTGAGAAACCTCGTTGGACTAAACACTTGGGGTTGAAAGAGCGACTACGAAGCTCAGGTCGTGCCGCACGCTCCCCAAAAGGCGAGTATCAACGAGTCCTGACGGGTTCGTGCGCGGGCACGGAACAAGAAAACAAGACAAGCCCACGTCATTCCCACGAAAGTGGGAATCCAGAATGCGGCAGGTGTACATCGCAACACGACTGGCTCTCCACGTTCGCGGGGATGACGGTCTTGAATTGCGGGTAAAGCTAACCTTGGTTGTGAATGCTTACCTGCTTTTTATTACTCGCCCGGCGAGGGTGCGGCGGCCTCCCAGTTGGTGGCGTCATTGCCGTAGGCTGTGGCGTCGAGACGGTTCAGGGCATCTCCCCCACCATCAGCGCCTTCGGGCCAAGGTGCCTTCGAATCGTAGCGAACGCGGTCCTGGCGAATGTAGTACTGCGTGCCCAGCGTGTCCACATCGCCCGGCATGGCGATCTCCAGGGCCTCGCCATCACTGAGTTGTCCGCCATACGGCCCCAGCACCGTCGTGCCCGCGACCACGCTGTAGGCGTTTCCGAAAGCATCCAGATCTTTGGCAATGACGATGTAGCCAAAGGCCGGGATGACCGTATTGATCGGCAGGGTATAGTCAATGCCGGAGGAAAAGCGCCAAGGAAGCCCGGCTTCGTCAAAGAGGTTCACGGGCGATGGAGAGTTGTTGTAGATCTCCACATACTCTTCCCGTGCGTTGTTGGTGCCCGGATCGTACATAATCTCCGTGATAACGATGGAAGCGACCGCGGGATCGGCGTTGGCGCTTCCCGGTGTCCCCACGCTGAGGGGCGCGAAATTCACATCGCCGTCGTTGGTCATATAACGTCCCAACGTTACATCCCGCTCCGAAGCACCGAAATCTTCTCTGTCCCGATAGCCACTGAGAACACCGCTATTTCCAGAAGAGAGATGGACGGTTTCCCCATTCTCGCTGAGAGCGAAGGGGGTATTGACACCGGGCGCTCCCGCATTGCCGAAGTGCTGGTCTTCATAAATGACGAGATACGCGCCAGCGGCAATGACCGTGCCTGCGGGGAAGGTGTATTTTTGAAGGTCGGTGCCATCGTCGCTCAGAAACCAACCGCTCATATCCACGGCGGCATTGGAGCTGTTATAAAACTCGACCCAGTCGGGGGCGTCGTTGTTGGAGTGTGCCAGAATTTCGTTAATAACGACCGCACCGGGCGCGGGGATAGAATTCTCATCATCACGACCGGGTGTTCCGCTTAGATTTGTGCTGCTGCGCCAGTTTCCTTTGCGATCCCAATCTACAATTGGATCAAGGCTATCGTCGATAATCTGGAGCGAATAGCCTTGGCCGTCCGTTAGATCGAACCAGCCGTCGTTGTACGTGAAGTCGTGAATGATGGTGCCTGCTCCATCGCGCAGGACAATCTTTTCACCGTCATTATTGAGGCGGCTCGTGTACTCACCGGCGATGTTGATTCCCGCGCCATACACGACCTCAAAAGCCACGCGGTTTTTTACCACGACGATGAACTGTCCTGCCCCCAGGGTGACATCGGGGAAGGTAAAGGCTACGCCATCCGTAAAGACAAGACGGTTCAGATTCACGGATGTGCCTCCGGTATTCTTCAACTCGATGTATTCCGCCTCGGGGTCGCCATCGGGTGCGAGCGGGGGTTGGTACATCACTTCCGTAATACGGATGCTGTCGGCGACACGCTGCGTGGAGAAGAGGGTGTCACTCAGGGGACTCCAAACCGTATTCTGGAGAACGCGGGCACGAACCCAGGTCGTTTCGGCCAGGGCCACGCCGCTCGCGTAGGTCAGTGCGCCCGGCGCAACCGCGCCTGGATCACTGGTGTCAATGGAGGCGGGCAGACGCGGATCGCTGCCGTCCAAGGTGTAGTAAATGGTTCCCGAGCCATTGGAATTGGTGATCGTCAACTCTTCCCCGCCTTGAATGACACCGCCATGCATCAGGACGCCGTCGATACGAAATCCAGGTGCAGAAACCTCTGGAAACCAACCTTGTCCCTTTAACTGATCCAGCACAACAGCCGTTCGGGTTGGCAGCAAATCGTCTACCACCCCATTGATGGCCGGAAGCCAGTCGTCGTCGCGGGTACGGGGCGGTCCCACATCGCCACGAACGAGATCGCCGAAACGGGCAGACTCGGCGATTATCGCCTTGTCGATTGTATTTGCCCGAGCAAGAAAACGGTCAGTCGCTTCATTGGGACTCAGTACACCGCCGTTAAAGAAGTGCTTCTGAACACGATCTGCGAAGGCCATCAGGTATTCAGGGTGCTCCAACAGCCGCTGATGAATGGTCTGCGGATTATTGTTCGCAAACTCGAGCAGACTGGGTTCGAGAAAGGGTCCCGTGCGGTCGATATGGGGCGTGGGGTCGGACGAGCCACTCAAGAATACGCCCAACTCGGCCGAATGAGCCACCAGTGACACACCGGAATCGTGCATAAAGAACTTGAATCCATCGGGGTTCGTTCGATTATAAACCGTCCAAATATTATTCAGCCCGCTATTGGGAATTGACCCGCTGAACCAGGAAATGGGTGCGTCGAAATTGGCGGTGTAATAGATGATGATCATGTAATCGATCAGGTTTTCTATATCGAGCAGCTTGGGCTGGGTCGCATGGGGCGTACCGTTTGGGGTCAGGCCCTGAACGGCATAGTATTTCGCATCGGTCTTAAACTCTCCAAGCATGGCTTGCCAGAGCGCCTGCCATGCGTCCATGTTTCCATCGAGAAGATCGTCGCCATTCTTGATCACGTCATAATCGTCGGCAATCCCACCAAAATAGGTCTCAGCATACTCTTTCTCCGAACGTTCCTGGGTTTGGTATACCCCCCAATAGATACCATTGATATAGGTGTGATAATAGCGTGTCCGGGTGTAGGGCTGCCCCATAGCACGCTGGGCATCTCGTGAAAACACTTCGCGGCAATAGGTATATAGGTTTCCGGCAATTTCACTGAGTCCTGGGGCAAAACCCCGGTTGTGCCAGGAAAGGTCGTTACTCGTCCGTAAGTCAATCTTGTCAAACTCATCCACGCCTTCATCGCCGAAGAGCGGGAATCGTAGCTTGGTTGCGCCATATTCTCCGCGAAAAAACAGACGGAAGGCATGTTTTACGTTGGTGCCCCGGCGGCTCCAGCCCCCGCGAATACGGATACCCGCGTCAATCTGGAACGTGTCACCTCCATCAGGATCGATGAGTTCGAGGGAAATAGGACGTTCCCATTCCCGGCCACGTTGCCCTGCATTCACCTGTATCCCCGTCGTCGGATCCATGAAATTGTCCAGATCCGTCACGATAGACAACGTTGGAATCGATGTCATCACGTCGGGCATCATGCTCGCGTAGCGCAAGTCGCCCGTTACCTCAGGATCCATCCCATAATCCATAACCTGATCGTTGACCGTAGCGCTGGGCCATCCTGTTGGCGCCTGTCCATCGGCGTTTTGCGTAATGATATCGTCCACAAAAAGATAGGTTGTCGTCGCAATCTTATCCGTTGCCACGCCGGTGGCAAAGGCCGCAGCACGCACCGTGGACGTTTCCGCAATAGCTATGGGACCGCTGTACACCGTGCCCTCGGTTTCCGTCGGCGGGGTTCCATCGAGGGTATATCGGATCTCCGCGCTCGATGGATTGGCCGACAACGTCAAACTGAAGGGAGCATCGTAAAAACCATGGGGGTGGCTGAACGCGACCACGGGAGGCAACAGCGCCTCGGCCACAATAAAGTCGGTCTTAGTTTCGCTCTCCGATTGGGCACCGCCCGAAACCGTCAGCGTTACGGTGTAGATGCCTGCCACGGCATAGGTGTGGGTCGGATGCTGCACGGTGCTCTGTGCGCCGTCGCCAAAGCTCCAGAGCCAGCTCGTAATCGTCTGATTTCCAAGGGAAGACAGATCCGAGAAGGACACTTCCAAGGGAATCGGATCGGTGTGCAGCGTCGCGCTGAAGTTTGCGGTCGCGAGTTCGCCCTCGCCCTCGCCCTCACCTTCACCTTCACCTTCACCTTCACCTTCACCTTCACCTTCACCTTCACCTTCACCTTCACCTTCACCTTCACCTTCACCTTCACCTTCACCTTCACCTTCACCTTCACCTTCACCTT
>JAJRPE010000170.1 GCA_024280935.1 Candidatus Hydrogenedentota bacterium | reverse complement strand
ATTTTCGTGGTGAATTGAAATGGCATCGTTGCCCAATCGGTAACTGTACCCCGTTGGCTGTATCGGTGGCGGTGAGCAAAAACTCCAGCATGTCATCATTCCTCTTGATAGCTGTCCTGTGCATCGCACCCGGCACAGCCGAAACCGATTATAGTAGACCACGGAAGAATGTAGGACATCCGTCCCGGTTGTCACAGGCCGTTCACGGCCTTTATTCGTTGTGGTTTGACAGGCGTCCCGCCCGTCGTGACAGCCGAGACGGCCGTCTTACATAGTTCAGTGCCTTAATCTGGAGAAACCACTATAAGTAACAAGAAAGCATCACGTCATTCCCACGCAGGTGGAAATCCAGAACGAGCAGGTTTGCACCATGTCATGACAGGATCCCCGCGTTCGCGAGGATGACGGCTCTGGTGTGTGGCCCAGCCACTTTACGCGCCCTGCGCTTTTAACTCCGCCAGCTTCTTGCTGAATGCTTCGACGTTCTCTTTCTTTACGATGACCACGGGCACTTCCAAGGTGCCGCCTTCGGGCAATATGCTTTCGTCGCCTTGGGCCAGTCCCTTGAGGATGCGAATGGAGTGGTAGCCATACTCGAAGGGCTGCTGGCTGACCGTGCCGTGGACCGTGCCGGCGGCAATGCCCGCGAGGGTGTCGGCCGCTTCGTCGAAACTGACCATCTTGATCTGGTTAAGCTTGCCCGCGCCCTCGACCGCCTGGAGGCAATTGGGGATGTTGTAAGCGAAGAGCCCCACCATGCAGGCGATATCGGGGTGGCTTGCGATGGTGTCCTCCGCATTGGACTTCGCCTTGGCGTAGTCAAAGTTGTCCGTCAACGTGTCGAGAATCTCATACTTGTCGCCCTTGATGACTTTCGCCGAAGGGCTGACCGTCAGGTTGTTGCCATCCTGCATGGGCGCGTCGATGAGCTCGTCAATGATGCCCTGGCGGCGCTGCTGGGAATTCAGCTGCTCCAGTCGGCCCACAAAGATCATAACCTTACCGCCTTCGGGAATTACCTCCTTGATGAGCTTGCCCGCGTCGCGACCGGCCTTGTAGTTATCCATGCCGACGAAGCAGAGTCTATTGGAATCCGGTGCGTCGGAATCCTGGGTAATTACGTTGGTCACCTTGGCCGCCTGGTTGATGAAGGCAACTTGGTTTTCCGCGTCAATGGGGCTGATGGCGAGACCATCGATCCCCTTGGCCAAGGCGTTTTCGATCATGCGCTTCTGGTCCACCACGCCCTTGGGCGGCATGAGCACCTCGGCCTCTACGTCGAAATCCTTGGCGGCGGCTTTCACGCCCGCAGCGGCAATATCCCAGAATTCGTTGATACCGTTGGTTACATAGGCGAGCTTGATGGTTTCGCCGTCTTTGACGGTGTGGAGCTTGATGGCACCACTAGCATCTTCTTGAACAGCCTCACCTTGGTCGCTGTCCCCCGGATTATTTCCGCTGCCACCGCACCCGACCAATGTCGTGGCTCCGACAAATACGGCGATGGCCGCCAGCGCACCGAAACGCTTTATAAGATTCTGCATGGAATAATCCCTCTCCGAATAGTCTTTCTGCTGAATTATCGATTCACTGCGGCTGACCCTTCTTCACGACAGAGTCTCCCAACCTGCAACGGCCCTCAAGTCTACTCAATTGCTACGCGGGACTCAAACGGGGTCCAGGGACGGATCCGCGCCAATCACGGAGGCGGGTCCGGGGAGCTTCTGGGCGAGCTTCCCAGCTGTGGCGGATGGATGAAGCGTTGTTGCGCGGGCCTGTCCCGGTGGGTTTTGGGTAAAGGCTTTCCGGCGACCGAGCGCTTTCCCGTTGTCTCACCGGGACATGCCGCCGCGTTGGCGCGGTCTGTACCTTTCCCAAGTGACCATGTTGGCCGACAAATCTTCCATGCTGCGGCAACGCGCTTCTGCGGCGGTACGTCCCGGGAGTCAACTTGAACCGATCTCTGCCTGTGCCGGATAATAGGGGCTGTGCTTTACGAGCGCCCCCACCCCACCCAGACCCTACGAAAGTACCCCGATGACTTCATCGAATGACTCCGAAAACACCGAAGAACGCCGCGTCTCCAACTTCGTCCGCAATATTATTGAAGAAGATATTGCCGCAGGGAAGAACGAAGGCCAGGTGATTACGCGCTTTCCCCCCGAGCCCAACGGGTACCTCCATATCGGTCATGCCAAGTCTATTTGCCTGAACTTTGGAGTCGCCGAGCGCTATAAGGGCCAGTGTCACCTTCGTTTTGACGATACCAATCCGACGAAGGAAGAGGATGAGTACGTAGAGGCTATCAAGGAAGATTTGCGTTGGCTGGGCTTTGACTGGGGCGAGCACGAATACTATGCGTCGGATTATTTTGACCAGCTTTACGATTGGGCCATAAAACTCGTCGAAGAGGGCAAGGCCTATGTCTGTGACCTGACCTTCGAGGAAATGAAGGAATATAGGGGCACCCTCACCGAACCTGGAAGAAACAGTCCCTATCGCGACCGCACGGTGGAAGAGAATCTCGATTTGCTGGCGCGTATGGCCGCTGGCGAGGTTGATGAGGGCAAGATGGTATTGCGGGCCAAGATTGATATGGCCGCGCCCAATCTGAATCTGCGGGACCCGGTCATGTATCGGGTGCTCAAGATGGCCCACCACCGCACGGGGAGCAAGTGGAATATCTACCCCATGTATGACTTCTGCCACGGCCAGTCTGATTCCATTGAGGGCATTACCCATTCGGTGTGTACGCTGGAATTTGAAGATCACCGTCCCCTCTATGATTGGTATATCAACGCCCTCGGTATTCACCATCCCCAGCAGATCGAATTTGCACGGCTGAATATTGAGTACACCATGATGAGCAAGCGCAACTTGCTTGAGCTGGTCAATGAAAAACACGTGGACAGCTGGGATGATCCCCGTATGCCCACCCTTTCGGGGATGCGCCGCCGGGGCTATCCCCCCCAGGCGATCCGCAATTTCTGCGAGGCGGTGGGCGTGGCCAAGGCCAACAGCACGGTGGACTTTGCGTGGCTCGAACACTTTGTGCGTAATGAACTGAATAAGACCTCGCCGCGCTTCATGGCCGTGGTCAATCCCCTGAAGGTGGTCATCGAGAATTATCCCGAAGATCAGGTGGATGAGTTGGAAGCCGTGAACAATCCCGAAGACCCCGAAGCGGGCACGCGGATGGTACCCTTTTCCAAGGTGCTCTATATTGAGCGCGACGATTTCATGGAAGACCCGCCCAAGAAGTTTTTCCGCCTCGCGCCCGGTCGGGAAGTGCGCCTCCGATACGCCTATTTCATTACCTGCACCGAGGTGATCAAGGATGCCGCGACGGGCGAAATTACCGAACTGCGCTGTACCTATGACCCGGAGACCAAAGGGGGCAACGCGCCCGATGGCCGGAAGGTGAAGGCGACGATGCATTGGGTTTCCGTCGCCCACGCGCAACAGGCGGAGGTCCGCAATTACAACCAGTTATTTACCAAGGCCAACCCGAAGCGGGGCAAGAAGGGAAAACACTGGACAACCAACATCAATCCAGAGAGCCGCGAAGTGCTCACGGAATGCTACATCGAGCCTGCGTTGGCCGAGGTGAAGGGCGGGGAGCGGGTGCAGTTTGAACGGCTGGGCTACTACTGTGCCGACAACCAGAATCACACCCGGAAGGCACCGGTCTTTAACCGAACCGTGACGCTGAAGGATGTCTGGGCCAAGATGCAGAAGAAGGGCTGAAGCGCCGTCATCCTCGCGAACGCGGGGATCCAGTTTTTTCGGGGAGTCTCTGCGGCGTTCTGGATCCCCGCGTTCGCGAGGATGACGATATCGCCCTATGCGGTGGCGGCAGCCCCCTACCGCACGTTTGCTTCCTGGAGGCGGCGGCTCAGCGTCAGGATAATGTTCACCAGTAGTTGAACCGACACATCTCGTGGCATGATGTTGTGGATGACATCCATCTTCAGGGCCAGCAGGCTGATGGCGTCTCGTGCGATGGCATCCGCGCTGCGCTTTCCCTGGCTGATAAGCGCCATTTCGCCAAACATGTCGCCTTGCCCCAACAAGGCCAATTCCTGGCCATCCTGTTCGATAGCCACGCTGCCGTTGAGGATGAGGTACAGTGATTCGCCCACCTGGTCCTTTTCAAAGATCACCTCGCCCGCTTCGTATTCCACCGTCATGCCGCGGGCGAATATCCGGGCGATATTCTCCGCGTCGATGCCGCGAAAGAGCTCCATGCGCCGCGCCAGGATCTCGTAGGTGTCCCGCATGCTGTCCATCATGACGGCGGTCACATCCTGGAGTATTTTTTCCGCCGCGTCCCCGTCTGTATCAAGCTGCGACTTGGATCCGTCGGGCGTGTCGCCGTGGAAGACCTGATCGAAGACCGTCTCGGTATCCACCCCGGCTTCGGCGGTGGCCTCCTCCTTTTGTTCACCGGCGAAGCGCACCTGGTGGGAGCCGCTGTCGCCCATTTTTATTTCCGCATAGTCCGCTTTGGAATCCAGGGCGATAGCATCGGGGATTGTCTCTTCATTGGCGGCGGGTGGCACCTCAGGCGCGGTCTTGGACGTTTCCTTGGGCGCTGGTGCGTGGGCGGCGGCGTTGCGTTCCGCATAGGCGGCTTTTTCTTCGGGGGAGAGTTTGATGCCGAAGCTTGAGGCACTCAAGTCCAGCCCGCCGGAGGTTCTCTTCTGCTCCCCGAAGACTTTGGCCGCTACCGTTTCGAAATGCTTGTGGGCGCAGAGGATGGGCTTGATGCGGAGGCTCGGGCAATGCTGCTGTACGATTTGGAGCGCCTGCGTGTTCAGGGGGTTGACCATGGCGATGGTGAGATTGCGGCCCAGCTTGTCGATAGGAATGAGCCGATGCTGAAGACAGACTTCCTTGGGGACGAGGGCCGCCACGTCGGCATCAATGAGATAGTCGAGCAGACTGAGGTGGGGGATCTTGCAGTACTTCGAGAGAAAAGTCAGGAGCGAACCCTCGTCGAGAATGCCTTCCTCCACGAGGATCTCACCCAGAAATTCCCCGGTTTCTTTTTGGATGGCCAGCGCTTTTTCCAACTGTTCCCGGGAGGCCTTGCCCTGTTGCAGTAACATGGCGGGCAAGGAGCGCGCTGAGGGGGCCTGCTGAGGTGGCTGTGTGGAACGCGGCGGATTCGTCTTCTGCCGATGCGGTGCCCGAGTCTGTCCCGGTGTCGGCGTGGACGGTTCCGCCGCTTTCTTTGTGTCGGGCTTCTTCGATTTGTTCCAACCAAGCATTACGCACACCTCTTGTTGCAATCAGGGGGCTGCGGCTGGCTCCAAGATGGTTGAGCACCAAGGGAAACTGCCACGACCCCATGCAAAGAATGGTAGCACCCCACCATAGAAGCCATCAAGGGGTCATTTCTTGGGGGGATTTGGCGTGGCGAGTCCCCGCCGGTGAATGGGGCCTGCGGGACGACGTGTCCCGGTCCATTCCACCGGATGGTGCCAGTGTGTCCGTTTTCATAGGTCCCATACGTCCCATTGATTTTTGACGGTGTAGGCACTATGCTGGCGGTGCCAGTTGGCTTGATTTTCGCAAGAGAACCTTGGAGAAGAAGATGAAACAGGTACGGATTCGTTCACGCATTTTGGGCATCCTTCTTGTCGCGGTCTGCATTATGACAGGCTGCGGGCATCCTTTTGGTGACGGCTATAGCCGTTCGGAAATCGCCGCTGTTAACTTGGTTACTGACCGAATCTGGCCCTATATCAAGAGTAATCCAGAAGCGTTCATGATGGTGTTGGAGATGCACGAGATCGATGATGGTTGCGCGGTCCTCCTCCTGCGATTCACCGACAAGAAAGTCGACGCGGCGTTTTGGGTCCGCGATGGCGAAGTATTCACCGTTAACGAAGCCGCACGGGTGATCGCGCCGACCTTCGACGCGGCACCATCGGCCATTACCTTTGAACGGGTGAAGGCGGTGGTTCACTGAACCGTATTAGGTGACCACAGAAACGAACAGAAGGAGGGCTGGCATACGCACTACTGGAAGCCCTGGCGGGCCTATCTGGCGGAGCTGAAATAGGTGGGCGCGTGTCCTGGCACTTAACACTTATATGCTAAGGGTGCCACCCGATCCCGTACTCGGGTTCGGGTGTCTTGACTCTTGAACCCCATTGGCTTTTTGCAGCCGTCACCGTAGCCTTTGTTCCTGGTGTCCTGCGAGAATTAAAAGCTACCGTGTTACAAGTACTTGTGCATGAGGCCGCTTGCGCGCAAGGCACCCGAACGTGAGTACACGATCGGGTGGCACCCATCGTTGCTTCTTTTTTTAAGCGGTTACAAACGTTGCGGTTATCTCGTCCTTGGTGCAGGAAACAACCTTGCCTGAGGCTGCGTTTCATGGCGAACAGGCCTGAAAAATGGTAGGCAACAATGCCTCCACGTAGGCGGGGCTGTCCCCGGATGTCTGTCGCCCGTGAGCGGACACCGCAGGGGGTGTTTGTCGGTGCCGTCAGCCGCCGGCGTAGAGGGCGACACGGCGGATGTGCGCATCGGGCTGGGTTCCCGTGATGGTGAGGCGGAATGCCGAGGCTTTAACCGGTTGAAAGGCCTGAATTCGCCTGCGTCCGATGGTGGCACCGGCGGCGACGGTGTCCCATGTGTCGCCGGTCTTTGCGGCGATTTCATAGGCGCTTACCCGCTGTCCAAAGGAGAGGTCCTCTTCGATGAGTATTTCGCCCACCGTCATTGGTGTTGCGAGTTTTAATACGACGGATGCACCCTGTGGGAGGATCGTGGTGTCGGTCATCTCGTGAAGAGCCGTTCCGTAGCGGGCCGCAATGGCGGCTCCGAATCCGGTGAGCATGGCCTGCTCGGCCTCGGGTACCCGTCCCGTGATGTCGGGTGCCATGTTGATAAGCAGGTTGGCCCCATGGCCGATGGATTTTCCATACACCGTAAGCATCTGATCGACCGTCTGCAAGGTGTCGTCGGTGCCGGGCATCCAGAACCAGGTCGAGCGTGTGTGGATATTCGCCTCGGGCACAAACCAGCCGGATGCGTATTCGGGTACCCAGTTTTTCCGGCCCTCCCCGAGCTTTACTTCATTCCACAGTGGGTAGTCTGCCAATCCCCGTTCGCTGCCCGACCAGCGTATGTCGGGCCGGGTGCCGCCGACGATGACCGCATCGGGTTGGAGGGTGTGGATAAGGTCCACGATGGCATCGCCGTAGCGCGGGCCAATGGGCGTGCCGGTTTCGTCCATTACATCGGGACCGACCGGCTCGTAGGCCCCATCGAGCCAGATGACCTCCAGCGGGCCGTAGTTGCTGAGAATCTCCCGTAACTGTTCCATGAAGATGGGGAAATAGGCATCCAAATTGCCGATAAGCGTGCGCTCACCCCGTGGCTTCATGGTGCTGGTCACGCCCGCCTTTTTGTCACCGGTGGAAATGTAGAGTCCCGGCGCGATGCCATACTTCCGTGCGGAATCAACAAATTCCCGCACCACATCGCCCTCGCCGTTTTTCCAGGGGGATTGGGTGATGGAATAGTCCGTGGTCTTCGTGGGCCAGAGGCAATAACCGTTGTGGTGCTTCGCCGTCAGCACCATATGCTTTGCGCCGATGGATTTGGCGATACGTGCCCATTGATCCGTGTCGAGGTCGGTGGGATTGAAGGCCTCCGCAGGCGGGGTCACCAGCATGTCGGCGCTTCCCGTGTAGCTCGCCGGGCCATAGTGTACAAAGCAACCCAGGAGCTTCTCCTGATAGCGGGCCTGGCGTGCCGAGGGCACGACCACGCCGGGCGGTGTAAAAAATCGTTCCAGCAATTCCCGGGGCGTACCCAGGAACTCCGCGCGCTGTAAGTCGCCCGCAAAGTGCTGATCGCCGCCTGTGTAGTAAACGAGGGTCTTTCCCTGGAAATAGCAGATTTCCGCGTCGGAAGCATTCTGCTCGCGAATATGCGCGGGACGGAGGGGATGAACCTTATTCTCTGGCTGGAACGTTACAAAAGGACGGTCTTCCGGGGCATCCTCCCACGTGACGAGATCCTTCGAGCGGGCGATTCGGGTCTCGTAGTGGTTCTTTCCGAGGGATTGGAGGTAGAGGGTGTAGTAGGTGTCGCCGAAGTAGTAGAGGGCCGGTCCGCCCACGTATTTATCCACGCCATAGTAGGCATCGGGCACTTGCTCCCAGTTCATGAGATCGTCCGACGTGAAGTATTTGAAGGTGAAGGCGGGCCAGCGCGGGTCGTTGCTCTCGACCAGCATGACAAACTTGTCCGCACCCCGACAAACCGATACGTTGAAGAATTTCTCGTCGTCATTGGAGCGAAGTACCACCTTGGGCTTCGTCCAGGATTTGAGGTCATCGGAGGTCGTCAGGCTCACCTCGCGCACCTGCCATTTCTTCTCCGTGCCCCAATTGCTTCCGAAGACATAGGCACGTCCTTCCCAGATGAATGTAAAGGCCAGGCCGTGGCCGATGAGGGGGGTGGACACGATGCGGTCTGCCGCCAAGTCCCGGATGCGCACCTCGTCTTGCTCGAAAAGCTCCTGGTGCTTGTCGTGGGAATACTCCCACTGTTTCTGCCAGCTCTCCATGAGATAGAGTTTGTCGTTGAAGACAAAGGGCGTCACTTCCACCAGAGGCGACTCCAGCTTGCACCAATTGACGAGGGGGTGCGTCCAGGATTCTTCGGCAAGAGTGGGCAGGGTGGTCAGCGCGGCTATGAGTGTGGTGCAAAGGATACGAATCATTTTACGGTTTCCAGAGTTGCTTAGGGATTTGATCGAAATTACTTTGCCAAGTTCCTTTGAAGTATGACCAGTTCGCCCGTGTACTTTCGAAGCGCCATCGCCCCGAAGGGGCAAAACAGGTTAGCCCAGGGCAACGCCCTGGGTTGTGGAATGCCATTACACACCAAGCCCTGAAAGGGCGACACAGTGGTCGTGATGTGCTTCTATTGCAGCGGGTAAGGGAGTGGCCGCAGCCACCCCCTCCCCGTTGTCGCAATGGGGTCAATTCCCCATATTTACCGGCGTGAGGGT
>JAJRPE010000169.1 GCA_024280935.1 Candidatus Hydrogenedentota bacterium | reverse complement strand
GTTACTGCCGGGATTGCGGCGGCGGCCTATGCGGGCATCCCCGTGACCCATCGGGGGCTGGCGGCGAGTGTGACCTTCATTACCGGCCATCTTTCTGGAGGTGGCAAGATACTTGATATTGATTTTGGACGCTTCGATCCCAAGGGCACCTTGGTGTTCTATATGGGGGTCGGTGCTTTGGCGCAGATTCGTGAGGGACTTCTGACCAATGGCTGGCAGGGGGATACGCCCTGCGCGGTCATCGAATGGGGAACCTGCGCCCGGCAGCGGACCGTGACCGAGTCCCTGGATCGCATTGCGGCAGCGGCAGCCTCGGCGGCGATCGGAGCGCCCGCCATCATTATCGTGGGTGCCGTGGCCGTTTTGCGCGAAAGTCTGGCGTGGTTCGAATCCCGGCCCCTTTACGGTCTGCGCGTGGCGATTACCCACGCACAGCAGGGCAACGATACCCTCGAAGAGCGGCTGAGAACCCTCGGTGCCGATGTCTACCCATGCCCTACCGTGGAAATAAGTCCCGAGGCCCGTCCCGCTGGCCTGGGTGATCTGCGGGCCTATCAATGGATCGTGCTGACGAGTCCGAACGCGGCCCGCATGGTTTTTGCCGCCCTTGACGAAGGCGCCCATGACGCGCGCTATCTTGGCGACGTGACGATCTGTGCCGTGGGCGCGTCGACCCTGGCCGCCTTGGAGGAGCGCTTTATCCGCCCCGATGTGGTGCCGGAAAACTACACCAGTGACGCCGTGGTGAATGCGATGGCGACCCATAGTCCGCTGGGTGCCGTAGAAGTTCTCGTGCCCCGGGCCGATATTGCCCGGGCCTCCTTGTCGTGCGCGCTGGAGGCGCACGGTGCCGTCGTGACCGAAGTGGTGGCCTACCACACCCAGGCCCCCGCCGATGTTGGCGAAATCTTGACGGGACTCCTCGACTATGCTCCCGAACTCCTGGTCTTCACCAACGGGGCCGCCATCCACAATCTTTGCAGTCTCCTGTCCGAGGAACAGCGCGTCCTCCTGAGCAAAATGACGTGTGTGGCCTCCATCGGTCCCGTGACCAGCCGCGTAGCACAGGATTCAGGCTTCACCGTCGTTGTCGAACCGCCCCTTCACGATGTGGGCCACCTCGTGGAGGCCATCTGCGCCTGGCACGAAACGCACCTCAGGGACGTACCCCCGCCAGCGTCGTCATCGTAGCGAAAGAACACAGGTGGCCCGCGTGATGCCCCGAGGATGCACAAATCACGCCAATGCGGGGGCATGTCCCGGTGGAGTATGGAGGGCCATGGCGTGATACAAGGACAGCGCTATCCCAAAGTCCACCGGGACAGGCCCGTGCGCTGGCGCTTTCCATGCCGCCGACGTTTGCCTGTTCCCCAAGACACATGTGTCGCTAAAACGGATCTGCTGGCGCGGGTCCGTCCCTCCACCCCATTGATGCGCCGCCGCCCTATTGTCTACACTGCTCTCCTGCGCCCGCGTAACGCTATTCCTGATGGAGAAATGAGTATCCATGCGTAAAATACCATTCGCTATTGCAGTGCTTGTCCTTGTGGTTTTGCCCGCTTGCCAGCCTGTTCCTTCGCATCAAGATACCGTTGTAAAACCCGCGCAGGAAACGTCCCAAGAGGCTGCTGTGACGACGGCCACCCCTTCGGTACCCATTGCCACGCAGGAACGAAGCCCAACGCTGACCGCGTTGCTGGATCTCTTCGAGCGTGGGGTGCAGCATCCCTTGCCGCCGACCCACTGGCGTTTTGGGGGCCTGGCGAACTACGGCTCGCTCCATCAGGCTGTTCGTGCGGGAGACCTCTATGCCGTCATGGATGGCGTTGATGGCGGCACCGATGTAGAGGCAAGGGATGAAGCGGGCCGTTCGCCCTTTCTGGTCGCGGCGGCGGAGAATCGCCCCTACATAATGGATGCGCTGCTGGATCGGGGCGTGCGCCTCGATGAGGTGGACACCCTCGGCAACAGTGCCATGCACTTGGCTGCGCGAAGCACCCACATCTATACCCTGGAGACCTTGCAGGCCCATGGCGCACGGCTGGAGGCGCGCAACAATAAAAATTATACACCCCTCCATGTGGCCGCAGAAAAAGGCGAGCTTTTCGCCGTCCAACATCTCGTCCGCATGGGCGCGGATATGCACAGCATGGTTGATCCGAAAGTCTTGTCCATTCCCGCCATTCTTGCGGCCCATGCGGAACAGTGGGAGGTTACGGCATTTTTTCGCACGCAAAACCAGCATTTAGGCATCCACATGATGGTCGGCCTCGGGGATCGTCCTGGTATCGCCGAGTTGCTCGACGATCTGCCTTTTCTCGTGGACCACCCGAACCAGACCTCCCAATCCACGCCCCTCATGGCGGCGGTGACCACGGGGCGCTGTGACATGATCGCCTTCCTCATGGAGCGGGGCGCGGATTTGAATGTCACCAACCTGGAGGGGAACACGGCGATGGCGCTGGCCCTTCAACTGGGTCGCATCGATTGCGCGCAAACACTCCTGGACCACGGCGATACGGTGAACCGACACACCATGACCGGGCGGGAACGAACCCTGTTGAATGCCGCCGTGCTTGACAATACTTTCGATGTAGTTGTCTTTATGACGGAACACGGGGCGGATCCAAATCTCGCTGATTCTCGTGGGCGCACGGCGCTCCATGTTGCTGTTGACGTGAACGACATGAACAAGGCCCGCGTCCTGCTTAAACGCGGCGGGCGGCCCGGTGCACGGAACAAAGATGGCTGGTCACCGTTTCTTCTTGCGGCCCGACGAGGCCTTACCTCCATGCTTGCACAGATGCTGGACTACAGCGGCGATCTTTCAAGCACCACCCTTGATGGGGAAACGCCCCTGCATCTTGCCGCTGCCTATGGGCGCGTTAACGCGGTCGAGTTGCTGTTAGAGCGTGGTGCGGATGTGGGTGCCCGCGATCACAAAAAGCAGTCGCCCCTGCACCGTGCGGCGGCAGGAGGCCATGTCGCTGTCGCAGCCCGCCTCCTGGATCATGGGACTCCTCTGGGCGAGGTGGATGTGGCGGCATGCACGCCCTTCCTGCTTGCGGTAATAGGTGGGTACCAGGCAATGGTAGCCGCACTTCTGGAACGAGGTTCTTTCAAAGACGCGGTGGACCACATGAACCGCAACGCACTCTATCTTGCCCTCGCCCACAAGCACACGGAACTCGCCCGTTACTTGCAAGAGGAGGGGGTGGCCATGGATGCGCGGGACAGGGACCTGCGTACCCTGCTCTTTCCTGCCGCCGCCTCGGGGAGCGCGGAAACGGTGCGCTGGCTCGTGGAGGCCGGACTTGTGCCCGATGTTGTTGACAAAAATGGGGAAAGCCCCCTCCATGTTTCTTGCGTCGAGGGCGACTTGGACTCGGTGCGCTATCTTTTGGATTGCACGGCGGGTGCTGACGGGCCAGATCATACGGGCAAGACGGCTATGCATCATGCTGCGGAGCGGGGGAATACGATGATCCTGCGCACGCTGGCGAATGCGGGCATAGCCGTTGACACAGCGGACCAGCAGGGCACGCGCCCCATACATCTGGCTGCCGCTGCGGGGCACGGGTCCGTCGTTCGACTGCTTTGGACACTGGGGGCATCGGTCAATACGCCGGACCAAGCGGGTAACACGCCCCTCCATGTCGCGGCCCAGGCAGCCCAAGTCCATTCTATACGCCAGCTATTGTCGTGTCAGGCCGCGCTCAGTGTTCGCAATAAGGCGGGCAATACGCCCCGCGATCTTGTAACGGAGCGCCTGGCCCGCATCAACGCCGTGAACGAGGCGGATCGGGTCGTAGCGGCAAGCACTATCGTCCGCGCACGGGCCTTTGTCGACGCCGCGCTGATGGAATCCTACCGCGCTGCTGCCAGCAGTGGTGACACCAGTGCCCTGATACGGCTGCTGGACTACTACCCCAAATTTGGGAATGCCGAGACCCTTGGTCGCGCCCCAATCCACTGGGCTGCCCAATACGGCCAAGTGGCGGTTTTGCGCAGTCTTCACGAGAACGGAATAGACCTCAACCAGCCCGACCACACCGCCGAGGGCTTCACACCCTTGCACCGCGCTGTCAAAGGCAAGCATGCCGCCGCCGCCGCTTTCCTCCTGGAATCCGGCGTGTCGCCCCAAGCACTCGATGCCAACGGAAAGACACCCCTCGATCTCGCCCGCGACGCGCAGTTGGGCGACATAGTAGCCCTGCTCAAAGTCGCGGCGGCACAGACCCCGTAATCATCGCCGATGAGACTATCGCATTTTATGCCCTACGCTGTCAGGGACGTACCCCCGTATCGGCACGTCACGGTAGAGGTATGCGCCCTGTGGCCCGTGCTGATTGCTCTGGGAAGTGCGGCCCACTGCAACGCGGGGGCATGTCCCGGTGGAGCGGGGTGTGGGTTGGCGGTCTGACAAGACGGTCTCTTCCCAAAGTCCAAAACACGGAGCGCGGGCTTCCAAGGGTGGGGATGCCCCGCCTGTTTGTGAACGAGGGGTTGGTCCATAACTTCGCGGGAGTCTGATTGAGCGACACGCTCTTTATGTCGGACAGGAATGTCCGACCTCCTGCCCAGCGTCGCCGTCCTTTTGGGGACTCGTTGCATAACACGAGATACCTGTTTCGACCCGTCGCACCCTTGGCTTCGCGCAATGAGCGTGGGTGAGGCAGTCCCCCGAGGGACGTACACCCGCATCGGCAGGTCACGGTAGAGGTATGCGCCCTGTGGCCCGTGCTGATTGCTCTGGGAAGTGCGGCCCACTGTAACGCGGGGGCATGTCCCGGTGGAGCGGGGTGTGGGTTGGTGGTCTGACAAGACGGTCTCTTCCCAAAGCCCAAAACACGGAGCGCGGGCTTCCAAGGTTGGGGATGCCCCGGCTGTTTGTGAACGCGGGGTTGGTCCATAACTTCGCGGGGGTCTGATTGAGCGACACGCCCTTTATGTCGGACAGGAATGTCCGACCTCCTGCCCAGCGTCGCCTACAGCTCGTAGGCGCGTCGAAGGAGGGAAGGAGCGCCGCCGTTCTGTTTTCGGGTTGTTCCGGTGTTTATTTCGTAAAACAGCACCCGTACAAAAGGTCGCAAACCATGGAAGTCGCCTATACCCAGTCTGGCTTCTTAGGCCGTCTGTTTTCTGGCGTATGCTTGGCTGCCAAGCAATAGTAGCACCATGATGCCGACCAGCAAGAAGTCTCCCATTCGGGTGCCCATTGGTGAAGTCCCATTGGCCTGGCAGTCCATTGTGGGTGGCGGGTCTTCACCTTCACCTTCACCTTCACCGCTGGCAGCGGTGAGAGCCATGGCAATGGTGACCGATTTGAGTTCACCGGACAGTACGGTTACGGACAATTGTGCAACATCGAATCCCGACGCTTCGCAAACCAGGGTGTATTGGCCAGCGGACACGACGGGGAAGGCATAGACACCATCTGCATTTTCGGTAATGGAGTCGTAACCGCTACCGTCCAGCGATACGCGTACATCGTGGAGGCGGTCCTGATCGGATTCGGTCCAGACGGTGCAAAATACGCTCGACGCGAGGATGGCCGAGCCTGCGGCCAATTTGGGCGTGAAATCGCTGTTGCCGGCAATGAGCATCTCGACGGCGGCATCGTCGTCCGTGCCCCAATCGTTGTTTTCCAAGCGGAGAAGTTGATCGGTCTCGTTAATGACAGCGGTGGGCGAGGCCACGGGATTCGCGATTTCCGTGTTGAAGGTAAAGGTGTTGTAGCCGACATTGGCGTTGTTGGAGCTGCTCAAGCCACGTTCCACATCCAGCAGGGCCGTTTCCTGGACGAGAATTGCCGTCGTGGACGGATCAATGAAATGGTTCCTGCGGATCGTGGGGATTCCGTCGAATATATTCACGCCGACAGACAGGTCCACAAAGTCGCATTCGCTGATTGTCAGGCGTTCTGAGCCTTCGCCGGTGGATACAATGCCCTGCGCTCCCCGCACGGTGTCCATTCCCAGAAAGCGAACACGCTGTATCTCCATGCCGACGTTGTCCGTGACGAGCAACATTTCCGTGCCGTTGGCCGACAGAATGTCGAGGTCCTGAACGACACAGTTTTCGGCGCCGGTAATGGTGCCCATCAGCTCCGATGTGCCGGAGTCGCTGCCGCTCAGGACGACACCGCTTTCCAAGATGATGCTCTCCATGTAGGTGCCCGCCTCAAGGAGAATTTGTACGCCATTAAATCCCGAGGTGGCATACTGGGTTAGGGCAAAGCCGATGGTCTGGAAGGGGGCTTCCACGCCGCCGCCCTCGTTTTGGTCAACACCGAGAGGCGACACGTAGAAAACACGGCGTGGTGAATCAGGATCGTTTGGTATGGCGTTTGCCAGAAACTCACCCAGATTGTTTAAGCCATCCGAATCCATGTCTTCTGCGGCATCCGAGGCCACCAGTGGGTTCAGGCCGAATTCTACTTCGAAGGCATCGGGCATGCCATCGTCGTCGCTGTCGACCCTGTTGGGGTTCGTTCCGAGAATCTCTTCTTCGCAATCGACGAGTCCGTCACCGTCCGCGTCGCTTGTCTCCCCTGCACAGGGGTCTTCACCTTCACCTTCACCTTCACCTTCACCTTCACCCTCACCCTCACCCTCACCAGCGACTATCTCCGGCACAAACTGCATGAAAGAGGTGGTCTTGCTGATCTCTTCCCCGCCGCCTCCGGTGTTGGAAAGCACGTTGGAGCGGGAACAATTCCCATCAAACACAAAATCTGTTTCGCCCCGCACGAGGATACCTTCAATGATTCCGGTGCTCG
>JAJRPE010000168.1 GCA_024280935.1 Candidatus Hydrogenedentota bacterium | reverse complement strand
TCAGGAAGGGAAGCCCGAGTCCTACTACTTCCCGCCCCAGATGAACGCCATCGGCAACAACTTCCCCTACACCTTTATGGGCCTGGAACCGGGCACGACCCGCGAGCAGGTGCGGAAGTGCATCGAAAACTGGAACACAGGCGACAACGGCATCCTGGACCTTTCCAAGGCCTACCGCCTCAAGCCCGGCACGGGCTGGCTCATTGGCCCCTGCATCCTCCATGCGCCCGGCTCCCTCGTGACCTACGAACCCCAGTGGGGCAGCGATGTATTCGGCATGTACCAGAGCCTCGTGGAAGGCCGCGACGTCCCCTGGAGCCTCTTGGTCAAAGACATGCCCGAAGACAAGCACCAGGACATCGATTTCATCGTGGACCAGCTCGACTGGGAATCGAATGTGGACCCGAGTTTCAAGGACAACCACTATCTCGAACCCATCATTGACACGCAGGACGACGGCCACTTCGACCGCTGGATTGTCTATGGCGATGTGAAGGGCACGCAGTATTTCTCCGCGAAGGAGCTTACCGTATTGCCAGGACACAAGGTCACCATTAAGGACCAGGGTGCCACCAGTCTCATCACGACCCAGGGCCGTGGTCGTATCGGCAAATTGGCGCTGGAAAGCCCCGACATGATTCGTTTTGGCGAGATGACCGAAGACGAAGTATTCATCACAGAGAAGCGTGCGAAGGAAGGTTACGAAGTGGAAAACCTCGCCAAGGATTGCCCACTGGTCATCCTCCGTTACTTCGGTCCCGGCGTAAATCCCCAGGCCCCGGAAGTGGGCAGTTACGAACGGTAGTGGCTGGCTCCACGCCTGTGACGGTCACAAAGTGACCTACTTGAACAGAGCAGACGTGCTTTCAGAGCGTATTTCGTCATTCCCACGAACGTGGGAATCCAGAACGCGGCGAGAGCATCGTTGAAACCGAAGATGGATCCCCGCGTTCGCGGGGATGACATTCACGGTTGTCCGTGAATGATAACGAATTGCAGGTACAAGGAAGACCGGCACTATCGCCGTACAACCCAAAGGACAACCTACCCATGAAAAAAATTTCCATCGGAAGCTGGGCCTACAGTATCGGCCCTTACGAAGAATGCCCCGTCGAGTGGGAAACCGTATTGCGCACCCTCAAAGACATGAACTTTGACGGTGTGGAAGTGGGCGGATTCTCCATCCATCCCAGCCCGGAAAACGCGCCCAACAAAGAGGACCGCGACAAGCTTGTGGCTCAGGCCAAGGAAATCGGCATCGGTTTCTCCGGTTTCGTGCCCAATCTCTGGGGCGAAAAGCTCATCAACACGGATGACAATTCCGGCTATATCAAGGCATTCACCGAAGGTGCCCAGTTTGCCGCCGATCTCGGCATCGCGGGCGTGCGCGTTGATTGCGTACAGCCACCCACGATTCACGACGAAATCGACTATGACACGGCTAAGAATCGCTTGGTAAAGACCTGGACCGAGTGCTGCAAGATCGCCGCCGACAAGGGGTGCTACGTGACGTGGGAATTCGAACCCGGCTTCGCCTTCAATAAGCCATCCGACATTTTCCGTATCCTCGACGAGGTCAAGGAAGACAACTTCGGTGTGGAGTTTGATACCTGCCACGCGGAGATGGTCGCCGGTAAGGGTGCCCGTCAGCATGGCGAAAAAGAAACCCTCCCTAGCGGCTGCCTGGAGTTGGCCCAAAAGCTCAAGGGCAAGATCAACCACATCCATCTCATCGACTCCGATGGCACCCTCCACCACGACGAAACCAGCAGCCATCCGCCCTTCGGCGACGGCTACCTGAACTTCGACGAGATTGTCCCCGCCCTCCTCGACGCGGGCTGTCCCCACGATTGGTGGACCATTGACCTCTGCTTCTGGGAAGATGCCTGGAAGGTCACCGAGCGTTGCAAAACCAGCATCGACGAACTGAACAAGAAATTCTGTAGCTAGTACAAAGCCGCCCCCCCCCCCCGGAAACGGGGGGTGTTTTGTTTCACGGCGTTACATCCCCTTAATTTCAGGGACCATAGGGACATAAGGGACAGAAGGGACAGAAAAGAGACCCTACGCTACCGTCCCTTTGGTCGCTGTTGTCTCTTTGGTCCCTTCAACCAGCGGCAAAATCACGGCCCCCGACGCGGGCCTCAATAAGGAGAACCACCATGGCAAAGAAAAAACTCAACATCGGCATCATCGGCTACGGCTTCATGGGCCGCGCCCATTCCAACGCCTTCCGCAAGGTCAATAACTTTTTCGACCTCGAATATGAACCCGTGCTCAAGGCCGCCTGCGCCCGCAACGCGGAAAAGGCCCAGGACTTCGCTGACAACTGGGGTTGGGAAAGCATCGAAACCGACTGGCGTACCCTCATCGCCCGCGACGACATCGACTGCATCGACATCGGCAGCCCCAACAACACCCACCGCGACATCGTGATGGCCGCCGCCGAGGCGGGCAAGATGATCCTCTGCGAAAAGCCCCTCGCCATGAATACCGGCGAAGGCGAAGAAATGACCGCCGCCGTCGAGAAGGCCGGTGTCGCCAACATGGTGTGGTACAACTACCGTCGCGTCCCCGCCATCACCCTCGCCAAGCAGCTCATCGATGAAGGCCGCATCGGCCGCGTTTTCCATTACCGCGCCAAGTATCTCCAGGACTGGACCATCAGCCCCGAACTCCCCCAGGGCGGCGAAGGTCTCTGGCGGCTGGATGCCTCCGTGGCCGGCAGCGGTGTCACCGGCGACCTTCTGGCCCACTCCATCGACACGGCCATCTGGCTCATCGGCGGCATGGACACCGTCACCGCCATGACCGAGACCTTCATCAAAGAGCGCGAGCACAGTCTCACCGGCAAGAAACAGGAAGTCACCATCGACGATGCCTGCGCCTTCCTCGCCCGCTTCGACTGCGGCGCTTTGGCGCCCTTTGAATCCACCCGCTACGCCCGGGGCCGCAAGAACCAGAACACCTTCGAGATCAACGGCGAACACGGCTCCATTTTCTTCGACCTCGAAGATCCCCACCGCTTGGAGTACTTCGACAACAACCACGACTCCCACGTCCACGGCTGGCAGTCCATCCACGTCACCGATTTCGAACATCCCTACATGGACCACTACTGGGTGCCCGGCACCACCATCGGCTACGAACACACCTTCGTGAACGCCATCGCCGATTTTCTCAAAAGCCTCGAAGATGGACAAGATGCCATGCGCCCCAATTTCCGCGACGGCCTGGAGACACAATACATCTGCGACGCCGTGCTCAAGTCCGCCAAAACCGGCGCTTGGGAAAGCTGCAAGGCGTAAGAGCTGGGAGAACAATCAATCAGCTACACACCTCCAATCGGGGCGGCCCACGGGTCGCCCCGATTTTCGTAGGGACGTACCCCCGCCCAAGCACCGGACAGTAGCAGCAGAGACCAACCGCCCCAACAGCAAACACCAGGAACAACCCACCCCCACAACGCGGGGGCATGTCCCGGTGGACCAAACCGGCCACCTGTCTGAGATCGTGTTAGCGTGCTCCCCAATGCGTGGTCACCGTCTGGCACCAAAGAGTAGGTGGCTGTCCATGTGGTTCCTGTGTTGCCATGTAGGTCTAAGGTGAGCTTTGCCCACAACCCAATAGGTACTCCAAAAAATCGGCAGGGGTGCCACCCCTGGCATCTCCTTTTCAGGCATCACCTTGGTCAAATGCCCGATTGATCCGGTTAAACGCAAAGAAGGCGATGGCGATAAATATGGCGTAGAGCACACCAATTTTCGCGGGCCAGATGGTGATGGCGCCGACGACCCCGGTGAGGGTCATGAGGTCGGCCACGCGGACCCCGATTAGGCTTGCATCGGAGGGCGACGCGAGTGTTTCGCTTGATGGCTGGACATTTTTCCACAGGTGATGGAGGAGCCAGGCGACAAGTACCAGAACGATGGGCACAAACAGGAAAATGCGCGGGGTAGGCCAAGCGTACTGATCAGTGGCCCCGATGTCGTAGAGGCCGAGTACGACACCCGCGTTGGTCGTGGCACCGCGCAGCAGGACAAAGAGCAGCAGGAACACGGTAAAGGACAGGGCGGCGCGGGCACGGGCTTCGATGGCGGTGTCGGGTGTCGCGGAAAAGGACGCAAAACACAAGGTAACCGCGTAAAGAGCCGCCAAAAACGCACCGGTCCAGAAGAATCCCTCAAGAAAGGCGAAGATCAGGACGGCGCACAATATTGGCACGGAAGAGATGCTTCGCCGACGTTCTGCGTCTGGCATCGGCGCGATTTTGCAATCGGCCCTGCCAAGCGGATTCCCCTGCTCATCGTGGGCGGCATCAACCTGCCGGATAGCCCACAAGAGGGCCACAACGCAGAGCAGGCCAAGATTGAAGCCCGCTTGCAGCTCCCACACTTTCCACCAGTCCACGTAGCCCGGCGCGTAGGAATAGCCCAGGCACCACAGGGCGCTCAGCACGAAGCCGACACCGAATCCACTGCCCAGGATAGCCCCGACAATCAGTGTGGCACGATCTCTTCGGATGGCGGCCACCGCGAGGGCGACAATCCACCACAGCAGGAAGGCGAAGTTCTGGCTGTTCGTGTAGACCGTCCGCACTTGGTTTTCATCGAGCACCCCTTGGTAGATGCCCGTGCCGTAGTGGGGGTAAAGGAGCGAGGGACACAGCGAGACAAAGAATTTACTGACGAGATTGACCACCGGCCACCAGGCCAAGGCGATCACAACGGCATAGAGGATGATGCGAAGGGTCCAGTCCAAAGCCGAGGAGCGTTTGCTCAGCGCCCAGCCCAGCGCGATGCCGCCCGGCGCGGCCCAGCCGATGCCGCAGATGGTGAACCACAGGTAGCCGTGCCAGGGCGCTATCGAGATAGTGCCGTCCGCCACTTGGAAGATATCTCGTATCCAGCTCACGTACGGGCCGTAGCCCAGTTCGCCGCCGATAGCGATGCCCAAGCCCAGCCACAAGACTACACCACGGGCATCAATGCCTTTTCGCCAGCACAGGTAGTACCAGAGCAAGCCCCAGGTCAAGCCGGGGACGATGGTGCCGTCGACACCGTTCCAGCCGGAGGTGCCGCGAATCGCCCACGTGATGGCCCCCATGCTTCCAAACAGCAATACGGGCAGCACCAATTCATGGTATAACGTTGCCGCCGGGGAACGCGTCGTCTTTTCCGCACGGTAGCGTTGGTACTTCGCTTCATCTATTACGGCCATCATGGAAATTCAACTCCTGCTGCTTAGTGCCTCAATCATCCATAAAGCACTGCTACGGGTGCCACGGGTAGGCCCGCCAGGGTTTACCCGTGCGTGCAAAACCGCTGCCCCTGGATTTGTGTAGTTACCCTCACCCCCCAGGAACCTGCACGGGTAAGCCCTGAGAGGCCTATCCGTGGCACCCGACGATGTATTGACAAAACAACAAGATAATCCGAGGCCATTACCACGATGGAAACCGAACCCATGAGGATGACGGCCCTTTCGTTTTGGGTTGTGGCCAGGGTACCTCAGTTCTTGTCAACCACATCCAAGGCGGCCAAGGGGATTTGCCAGCACCGGATACGCTCGCGACGCCACGTGTAGCAGACCGCAATGCCGCTTTTCGTGCGGACTATTGCCGGGTAGGAATACTCGCCGCTTTTGTCCGGGTCGTCTTCCAGGTGGGCGATGGTGCGCCATGTTTTTCCGTTGTCCGACGACACGGCGAGATCCAATGGTGTCCGGGGGCCCCAATCCTCTCCCACCGGATTGTAGACCAAGAGGACGCGGCCATCTTCCAGGGCAAGCGCATCGAATCCGCTGTTGTTATTGGGCAAATTTGTGGCGGCAAGGGTAGACCACGTGACACCGCCGTCATTCGAGTCGGTGCGCCAGATGATCCCCGCGCCCGTTCGAAGCAGCGCGTGGACCTTGCCGGGTTCCGATTCCCAGAAGGTGGGCTGGATGGCCCCCGGACCTTGGAAACGCTTGTCCTTGCCCGCTGGCTTCGCGAAGTCCAGGGAACGAGTCCAGGTTTTTCCGTGATCGGTTGAGCGCTCCGAGAATGCATCCCAGATTTCACGACGCCCCTCAAAGACCTCAAGGGATGCAGGTGCCAGCCAAGTGCCATCGGAAAGAATGATCGGCTTGTTCTTTACGGGCCCCCGACCGCCCACATCCCCAGGCACGAGCGCCACGGGCGTGGACCACGTGGTGCCATCGTCATCGGACTGCATCCAATAGGTGGACCAATTTACCTCGTCGATACCAACCTTGAAGAAAAGGTAAATTACGTCTTCGGCATCGCGGAACAACACGGGATTCCAGTGAGCGGTCTTGTTGACCTTCGCAGTGCGTGTTGGTTGCGACCAGGCATTCCCGTCGAAGCGTGAAATCCACACGCTCACATCTGGATCCTTTTCTTCGGTGCCGCCGAACCACGCGCACAAAAGGTCACCGTTAGCCACCTGTACGATAGTTGAGGCGTGGCATTGGGCGAAGGGTCGATTATCCCCGAATACGAAGTCGGTGCGCCCCGAGTTTGCGGCGACTGCATTCTGATAGGCCGCAGCGGAAATGGTGTCGGATGCTTTGCTCATAGGGATTTTTTCCTCAATGGCCGTTATGCTGTGGGCGCATGGGACGAGGCCTGCACTAACGATGAGCATAGTGAGCAGCGACAATAGTAGGGTCTGTTGAAGGGACATCATTTTGTTTCTCCCTGGGCCAGTAAAAGTATGATTTTTTTGAATATGTGAAAGTATTTTATGTAAGACACCCTTGTATGTCAATGAAAAGGGTGGTTATTTGCGGTGCCACCTGGAACCCAACCCAATTATGACGCAGGAACTGCATGAAGCGCCGTTCGAGCAGGTGTTTCGGCGGCAGGCTGGGGGAATTCCGTGGATCTGCTTGGGCAATGTCGGTATTTTCTTTACAAAATCTCTAGTGTCCAGTAGTATGTTGTCGCAGCAGTGTCTCTAACCCAACAACGGAGGAATTACAGATCATGAATATGTCAAAGTTATGGATGCGTCGTTACTTCGCCACGTGTGTCGCGATATGCATGATGGCGAGCCTGAGCGGTTGCCCCATTGCGGGAACCCGTATCTACGTTGTCAGCGTCCGCAATATCAGCAATCAGCCGCTTGGCCCGATTGCGGCGGCTACTCACCCCGGCACCACCAGTTTCTGGCGTTTGGGCGAGGGAGCCACACCCGGCGTTCAGCGTGTCGGCGAGCTCGGCGATCCTTCCCTGCTCATTACCGAGATGAACGACAATACCAGTGTGACAAATGTCGTAGGTACGGGAATTCCCTTTCCTTCCGCTGGGCGTATCGTTCCCCGATTCGGACCCTTTGCTGACGGTGGTTCCGATCTTGTGGACACGCAGGTCTTTACGATTCTAGCCGCGCCCGGCGATGTGCTTTCCCTGGCCAGCATGATAATTGGCACCAATGATGGGTTCTGGGGCGTGGACAGTGTTGAATTGCCCGAAACGAATTCCATCGTTTACTACGCTTCTGGTTATGATGCCGGCACCGAAGACAACGATGAACTCGACGAGAATATCGATGATGGCGCGTCGATTCTTGGGCCGGCTGTCATTCCGGGCGATGAGCCTGATGACGCGGTGGCCGGCGATAACGGCGGCGTTGCCACGGATCCCATGGGCGTTATTACGAATCATCCTGGCATCGTCGGTAACGGTGATATTCCAGCTGATTTTGATTGGAATGAACTCATTGCCGTGGTAACGATTACGGCAACCCCCTAGATTTCAGAGTCACGCCCATAATTGTTGTTCTGCTCTTGCTTCCTGTTTTTTTGGGGGGGCTTGCAAGCAAAGGCACACCATGGCCCCACCGGCGAACCCGGTCGTTTTCTGGTAGGGATCCGCGCAGGCAGGTTGTAGCACGGGCAAAGATTTCGCTGCTGCAACCTGCCTGACTCTCACTTGTTGGTGTATCTATTCTTTCAGGACGAGATCGATGCACATGACTGCGGCTAGAATGAGCTTGCGCACCGGACTGCCTGGCGGTACGGATTCGTTGATTTCGAGCACATAATTGTCTGCCGTGGTGAATAATTCTTTGCCGAGGCCGGCCCATTGTTTGCTCACATGGGCCAATTCCGCTTCACCTGCCAGGAAACGAAAATCCCATCCGGTCCACTTGCCTTTCAGTGCGCATACCTCATTGTCGTCGGGATCGAGCACGCGAAAGGCACCGCCGATGCTGAAGAGTTTTTGCTTGAAACGGCCCAGAAGTTGATTGTTTTCGTCGAAGACTTCCACTTTCGAGAGAAAGATGCTGATGCCCCGGCGAACCGTGACGAGGCGTTGGCCATCGGGGGTGCGCAGTTCCACCTCGAAGGGTGTCATGCGCTTATAATCCGTGAAGCGGAGCATCTTGGTGAAAATGCCCAGATTGTCTTCCCGGCAGTGGATGATTTCCTGACTCGTCTCCGGGTCCAGAATGTCATAGTTGTTGGCTGCCTTGAACATGCCCACATGCTCTTTGACGAAAAATACATTGCGATCCAGTACGCTTTCCGTCATAGGTACCTCCTTGGGGACTGTGCCCCGTTGCGCCCCAAGGGGCTTGTATTTGGGTGCTGTTTTCGTGGTGCCGCTGACGCAGCGGCCTAGCCTTGAGTTCTTTGTATATTTCCGGAATTGGTCCCATCGGCTTGATTTCGTGCACGGTAGCTTCTATCATTCCCTCAGCGACTATTTTTTGGTTCCTCTTTTGAACACTTAGCATAGCTGATATCAACAAAGAAGTCCATAACTATTGGTTGGGCATGGTTTTAGCGGTATCAGCAGATTGGTGTCTGTTATTAACGCCGGACCGGTAGAGCCGATGGATTGGCCAGGATTTAACATAGGGCCGCCCAAAGACTTACGCGAGCAGTCGATGGGCGGCTTTTTGCTTCAAGAACATGGCACAAATGCGAACGCCCGTGTTGTGCTATAATGCGGCGGTAACAGTTTGGACCAAGATTGCTCGCGCCCCGATATATTCATAGGTCGCCTTGTATGGCGGTGTCGGGAATAACTCATGGAAGAAATCACTTTGGCAAGACCCAATCATCAATTCGAGAAGAGACAGCGGGAGCTCGCAAAGCAGAAGAAGAAAGAAGAGAAGCGTCAACGCAAGCTTGATCGCAGCGCCGATGCCACACCGGATGAAGCGTCCGATGCACCAGAAAGTGCCGTTTCAGAAGAGCCTGCCGAGTAGCGTTGTCCGTGTGCCGGTGATATTGGCATCGTGCGGGAATGGCCAAGTAGATCTTCGGTTTCGTTGCGAGACCGTTTTTAGAGTGACGCAGATGGGTTCCCCTTTCCTGGGGGACTGTTCGTCTGCATGTAAGGGGTTGGCTCCTGCAAGGAACCACCAAAAAGGAGATGGAAGTGGCAACAGGCATAGTCAAATGGTTCAATGGACAAAAGGGTTTTGGATTTATAGCGCCGGAAGACGGCGGGGATGACGTTTTTGTCCATCACTCGAATATAGACAGTGAAGGATACCGGAATCTCGATGAAGGCCAACGGGTCGAATACGAACCCGGTCAAGGCCAAAAAGGCCCCGAGGCGACCAAAGTACGCCCCCTCTAGTAAGAAGACTCCGTGTACTACAATCAGGCCCTGGCATTTGCCGGGGCCTGTGTTGTAGTGCCCATTCCGCTGGGGGTGTGGAATGTTTTTTGGTTTTGCTACCCTCGACGGCGATGTGGTGCGCAAAGAAGGAGGTTTGTTGGTGAAAAAGAACCGATACCGTGAATTGCCCCTGGTTTACTCTTGTTCCGGTTGTTCGAGTATCGCCCAGCTCGCCAATCAGGTTGCTATCGAATTGGATCGCACTGGACTTGCAGAGATGTCGTGTATCGCGGGCGTGGGAGGCGGTGTAAAAACACTGGTAAAAAAGGCAAAATCGGGACGTTGTATTATCTCTCTCGATGGTTGCGCCCTGCATTGTGTGAAGAGCTGTCTGGCGCAGCATGATATTGAATCCGATCATCATCTTACCCTGACCGATCGTGGCATCAAGAAGAAGCTTCACGATAGTTTTTCGGAAACCGATGTGTCCGTGATCAAGGAAGAGATAGTTCAACTTCTGAACGTATAGGCCGCGCACGCTGACGACGATGGCGTATGACCCCGATGCAAGACCAAATCGGCAACACGGCGAAGATCACCGTTGAGGGCATAGACAATGCTGCAATGGTATTGTACGCTGCTGGTACCATCATCCAAAATGAAGAAGGAGTACAAATTCGATGCGACAACAGAGCTGCAAGATAATACTGCCAATAGCGGCTATGTCACTCCTGTTTTTATTGTCACTCCCAGTGATGGCCGCTACGCTCCATGTCGGGGCGCAGAGTACGAGCATTACACCCGACGCGCCCGTGGCCCTGGCCGGGCAGATGCATACACGCATTGCCCGCACGGTGGAAAGCGAAGTGCAGGCCAACGCTCTGGCCATGGAATCGCGGGATGGCGATACGGTGCTGGATCAGGCGTTATTTGTGGCTTGTGGTCTCGCCTACATCCCGCAGAATGTGTATGCGGGTGCCCGTGCGGCACTGAATGCGCGCATCCCCGATTTTGATGCAAACAAACTAATTATCAGCGCAACCCACACCCATACAGCGCCTACCACCATTGAAGGCCTCTATATAATTGATGAGGAAGACGTTATGCGGCCCGCCGCCTATGTCGAATTCCTTGTGGAGCGCATTGCCGATGCGGCGGAGGCCGCGTGGAAAGGCCGAAAGCCTGCGAAGGCGGGGTGGGGGATGGGCCATGCCGTTGTGGGCTACAATCGTCGCTCCTTCTTTGAAGACGGCCACGGGCAGATGTACGGCAATATCAATATCGACAGTTTTCGCGGCATTGAAGGCCCCGAAGACCATGCTGTGGAGGTCCTCTTTTTCTGGGGCGAGGGCGACCGTCTTATCGCCACCGCTGTGAATGTGGTCTGCCCCTCCCAGGAGGTGGAGAGCCGTAGTGCCGTCAATGCGGACTTCTGGCATCCGGTCCGCGAGGGACTCAAGGCAAAATATGGCAAGGATCTCGTTGTCCTGGGTTGGCCTGGCGCGGCGGGTGATCAATCGCCCCATATCCGTTACCGGAAGGCCGCCGAAGACCGTATGCGCGAATTCCGGGGCTTGACCCGCCTCGATGAAATTGCCCGGCGCATCATCGATGCGTGGGAAGAAGCCTACGAAGGGGCGCAGCGGGAGAAGTTTGATGATGTTCCGTTGCAGCATATTGTGAAGCCCATCGAACTACCCCGTCGGGCCGTAACCCAGGAAGAATACGACGAAGCCAAAGCAGAGATCGTGAAATGGTCCCCGGATCCCAAGAACCACCGCCGTGTCGTCTGGCACCAGGAAGTGCTCAAGCGTTTCGAGCGGCAGAAGGCGGGTGAGGTGGCTCCCTACAGCATGGAACTCCATGCCTTGCGGCTTGGTGATGTGGCCATCACGTCCAACGATTTTGAGCTATTCACCCAGTTTGGCATCCAGATGAAAGCCAAGAGTCCCGCGCTCCACACCTTCGTGATCCAGCTTGCGGGTCCCGGCACCTACGTGCCCACGCCCCATGCGGCGGCGGGCGGTGGTTACAGCGCGATTGTGCAGAGCAACGAGGTGAGTCCCGAAGGTGGTCAGGCGCTGGTGGATGAAACGGTCGCTGCGGTGAAAGGGCTGTGGGCGGAGAAGTAGAGGGCGGAGGAGGGAGTGAACAACCAATGACCAAGGAGTACACGGCGTTTTATAAGGCCGTGCATAGAACTGAAAATTGCCATGGGAGTTTTCAGCCAACTCCCTCGTTCCCACGCTCTGCTTGGGAATGCGTATTCCTACGCTCCGCGTAGAGGCTTTCCGTGGTGTATTGCGTTCTCCTTACCGGGCCTAATCGCCCGCCGATACGTTTCAACACAGAGCGTGGGAACGAGTGCGGTGTAGAATATTGAGGAGATCAAAACACATGCGAGTTTCAATTGTGGTGTTGTCTATTCTGGTATTGTTTGGGACGAGCCTTGCCCACGCCGCCACCCTTCACGTGGGGGCGGTATCCACGTCCATCACGCCAGAATTGCCGGTGGCCCTCTCTGGGCAAATGCACACCCGCGTGGCGACGGAGGTGGAGAGTCCGGTACTGGCAAACGTGTTGGCCATCGAATCGCACGACGGAGACCAAGTGCTGGAGCAGGCTATTTTCGTGGCCTGTGGGCTGGTGGCAATTCGGGGTGGCATCGGGGAGATGGTACGGGAGGAATTAGCGCCTCGGATACCCGATTTCGACATCGACAAGCTGATACTAAGCGCCACCCATTCCCACACGGCCCCTGTGTTGGTCGATGGAAACTACCACATCCCCGAGGGTGTGATGTCTCCGGCGGCCTACCGCGACTTTTTCACGAAGCAGGTGGCGGATGCGGCGGAGAAAGCGTGGAAGGCCCGCAAACCCGCAAAGGCCGGTTGGGGTTTGGGCCACGCGGTTATCGGGCACAACCGCCGCATGATCTACGAAGACGGCACGGCGATCATGCATGGAAGCAAGACCACGGATGAGTTTCGTGGTTTTGAAGGTCCGGACGACACGGGCGTAGATGTGCTCTTCTTTTGGGACGAAAAAGACACCCTTATTGCGACCGCCGTGAGTTTGGCGTGCCCTGCCCAGCGTGCGGGGAGCGGCAGCGCGGTGAACGCCGACTTCTGGCATCCGGTCCGCGAGGTGCTCAAGGCCAAATACGGTGATGACCTTGTTGTCTTGGGCTGGATTGGTGCCGCAGGGGATATCACACCCCACCTTCAGATTCGCAAGGCGGCGGAAAAGCGCATGCGCGACTTTCGCGGTGTGGACCACCTCGGGGAACTGTCCCGCCGTATCGTGATCGCCTGGGAAGAGGCCCATGCTGGTGCGAAACAGGAGAAGTTCGCCGATCTGCCCTTCGTCCATCAGGTGGCCCACGTGGCTCTGCCCGAACGCATCGTTACGCAGGATGAGATGGAAGGGGCCAAACGAGAAATCGAGAAGTGGTCGAAGAAAGATGCCAAATACTATCGCCGCGTAAAATGGCACCAAAAGGTGGTGGAGCGCTATGAGCGCCAACAGGCCGGGAGTATCGTTCCCTACGACCAAAAAATTCACACCCTGCGTCTTGGTGATATTGCCATCGCCACCAACGATTTTGAACTCTTCATCCAGTACGGCATCCAGATGAAGGCCAAGAGTCCCGCGCTCCAAACCTTCCTTATCCAGCTTTGCGGACCGGGAACCTATGTGCCCACGTCTTTCGCCGAATCCGGTGGGGGTTACAGCGCGATTGTACAGAGCAACGATGTCGGTTCAGACGGGGGCCAGGTTATAACCGATGAGACGGTGGCCGCGCTCAAGGCGCTTTGGCCCTGACCGATCCAAGGGGTTCAGACTTCCTACTCCCGGCGGAATCGGGTTTGGCATTTTTTGTAAAGACCTGTGTTGGATGCCACGGACTCGCAGGGTTTACCCGTGTAAACCCGAGGTCTCCCAGAATTGGATAGTCCCCTCTTTGCCGACAGGTAACACACGGATAAAGCCCTGATAGGGCTACCCGTGGCACCCAACGGTGTTTTATGATGAGAGGGGCTTGGATTTGATTGGGGCCATTTGCTCGTCTTTCGTTCTGCACAGGTATCTCGCCAGTGAGGAATTCATCACTCGTGATGCCTGGCAGGAACAGATTCAGCGCCGTAGCCGGATACGTGGTGGTGTCTGAGAAATCGGGCAGGGAAGCACTGCCGGTATCGGCAATCTTGACCGCTTGGATATCTGGATCGCCGCCACTCAGGGAGAGCGAGTAGGCGAAGGATACATAGTGGGCGCTATGACTCCTTATTCCTCAACGGCCTAAAGTTCACCGATTTGCTGCCGATAAGGATCGTGCGACGGATTACTTGGAACTCCATACCTTGGAGGAGCTGAAACAATGGGAACTCCCGCCCTGTCTTCATTTGCGAGTTTGATCTCGCCGCCCAACCTGCCCAATTTCGACTTTCCAGGGGGCGGCGCAGCGCGTACGCTCCTTTCGCAACCTCCTGTCCCGCAACGGGATGTTGTTGACCTTGTCCAATCCAATCAGGCGCAAGCCCTCACCGAAGCGTATGAAAGCGCTGTGTATCGCTCCCTGGAAACTCGCCAATCACTTTCGCTGCAATTCTCAACCCTGGAGGCCCAATTCGGGCAAGGCGGTGACAGCGCCGCCGCACGGGTGGAAACCGCCCAATTGTCCTTCGATTTCTTTCAGGAAACCCGCTATGAGGAGCTGGCCCTCTTTCAGCGCCGCACGGATGCCGTGGGGGAGGGACTCGACGAAGGCCACCAGGCGGATTTTTTTGCCTCCCGTACGGAAATAGCGACGCGCTTCGAGCTTTCTATTTCCATTTCGGGCGCGGCGCTGAATGGTTTCGCCTCGACGGCGGAAGGGGCGGCGGACTCGAATGCCTTGATTGACCGCCTCCTCGCCGTGACGGAAGATTTGCTGGGGCAGACCGATGAACTGCTGAGCGATTTTTTTTCCTTGATCGGTGGTGGTGGCGGCGAATTCAGCGCGGAGTCCCTCAATAAACTCTTCAGTGAATTTATCACCGGAATCTACGAAACCCTTGGGAGTGATCTACTGCCCGCGCTCGGCACCTCAAGGGCGGGCGGCGGTGGCGATGGATCGGGTGCGACCACGCAGGCCACCAGTGTGCAGTTGGAGTTTAACTTTGAATTCAGCGCCTCTGTCTCCAGTACAGAGGTCGTCGTAGAACAGGGTGATCCCATTGTGTTCGACCTGGATGACGACGGTGTAGAACTCTCCAGCTATCAGCGGGGCGCGCAATTCGACTTGATCGGCAGTGGCCGGGCGCAGCAGGTTTCCTTCGTCCAGGGCGGCGATGCCTTCCTGGCCCTGGACCGCAATGGCGATGGCGTCATCAACAGCGGCAAGGAACTCTTTGGCGAACAACACGGCGCCAGAAACGGCTTTGAAGAACTGCGCAGCTTTGATGATAACGGCGACGGTGTAATCAATCGAAAAGATGCCGTCTACAATGACCTTCGTCTCTTCCGTGACAACGGAAACGGCGTGACAGAATCGGGCGAACTACTCAGGCTCGCAGAAGCGGGCATCGAAGAGATCGACCTGAACTACCGCGAAGTAGACCAACGGGCAGCGGGCGGAAACCGCATCACCCAGATCGCGTCCTTCCTCCGAAGCGATGGCAGCCGAGGCAAAGCCGCCGACGCGCTGCTCAACTATATCGCGTAGTATCGATTAAGAACGCCAGAAACGCGAGCGCGGACTCGTACAAGAATGTGGGACAGGCGTCTCGCCTGTCTTGACAGCCGGGACGGCTGTCCTACTTTCCATTACAGGTCAGATGGCAAAAACGGTGCGATTGACGCAAGAGGATAGTGCGCCTCGAAGCCAGTCGCCGACGCGTTGTTGAACTACACGGCGTAGGATTTTATTTCATCTCCCGCGAATGTAGCATAGGCGTCTCGCCTGTGTTTTTCGGTCACGTTGTGACCGAGACAGCCGGGACGGCTATCCTACTTTCCATTACAGGTCACATGGCAAAATTGGTGCGATTGACGCAGGAGGATAGTAGGCCTCGCAACCCAACAGGTGAGATGTTCGCGCTTCCCGCTACTGGAAACGCAAGGAATACAAGTCGGCATCAAACATGACGAAACGGAGCCGCACCGGCTTACCCACAAGGCTGTTCACTTCGGCCCTGCCACCCCAGCTCACCGGGTGGGCAATTTGGTCGCCGAAGATCTCGTCGCAATCGGCCAAGGTATATCCAGGAATAGGGGTGCCGTCGGCATCTTGAATTTCGCAACGAATGCTCCCTGCCGCCGAGGTGGCGTAGTTCAGGCTTAACACGGTGTCGGCGGGTCCCTGATAGCCGGGCAGCGAAATCACCTCGCTCTTGTTGAATGCGTTCAGAACACGCCCCTCATCATCCGTCTCAAAATCGATACGCAGATCACCCTCATCACCAGTGAGGCTATCCGCACCCCGTTCGGCCAGGGCGGCGACGGCAGCGGGGGACAGGGCGCGGCGAAGGATGAGGATGTCGTCTACCACACCCAGGAAGGGCTCATTACCCCGTGCGGCGGGGGCGTAGTCTTCGCCAAACAATACATCGCCGTGGGCGAAGTTCAGTGCGCCGCGCCCGGCTGTGCCGCCCTGTCCCACGATTTTTCCGTCGAAATAGAGCGTGACGACGCCATCATCCCATGTGGCGACGAGCAGGTGCGGGTCGCTGTCCCCGCTGCCTTTGCTCCAGTCCACGAGCTTTTCCGGGTCGGCCTCGATCAGTTCGCCTTCACAACCGAATCGCATGCCGGTTTTCTTTCCGCTGGAATCAAAATCGAACCACATTTCGCCTTGGGTCGTCGTCACAGCGCCGCCGTTGTAGGCGGCAAAGAGGCGTCGCCCGCCCTTGGGCACATCGCGCACGACGGCGGCGAAAGTCGCTTGGGCACCCAGCGACTGGGTGTTCGGCATTGTGATGGTTTCCGCACGGTCAAAACGGAGCGATTGCTTCCCGTTGATGGCCGCGTCGGTGAGAACAACACGTTTGCGTGTGGCTGGTGCCACGGTCACTTTGGGGTCATCGGAGAAAATGAGGGGCTTCGTAATAAATTCGCCCTTCTCCCCACCCGCGTGAACCGAGACAAACCCATCCTGCCGAATCGTGAATCGACGAAGGCGGCAAGGCCCCACGTAGTAGCCTTCCGTCGAGTAAAGGGAATATTCATCGGGGGTGTCAGGCAAGAAAGCCGCCGTCTGCAACATCCCCCAGGCCGTCATGTTGTTGCGGTTCACCCAGCGGCTGTCTTGGGCACCCGGACGGATGAAGGCCTCGCGCCAGCGGTTCCAGTGATTCCCATCGCGGCTGGTCATGAAGACCCCGTCGGAGACTCCCGGAATGGGGTGGACACCCGAATCCCGCCCCGGCACGAAGCGCTTGGGAAAGGCCATGAAAATGTGGGGCGCTCGGGGATAAGCGATGGTGGCGTTGGTGTAGAGGTGCTCATCGGGCGTGTCGCCAAAATCCACCCACTGCGGCTCGGTCCAGTTTTGGAAGTCCTCCGAGGTGCAGGTCATGATATGGCGCACCCCATCCTTGAAGCCCCGATGAAAATCGACATAGCGGCCCCGGACGTTGTCGTAGAAGGCGAGATTCTGCGAGTCGAAGGCGCCCTTGGTGATTACGGGTTCCTCGCTCACGAGGGTCCAGTGAATCGCATCGGGCGACGTAAAGGCGACCAATCCGTGTTTTTTGCCGGAGGCCAGCGCTTTGTAGCGCGCTTCGGGCTTGCAGTTGGGGTTGGTGTCCTTGAAGGGCGCGAAGTTATGGGTGCCTATCCCTTCGATGATGATGTTGTTCGCTTTGGAACCCTCGAATTCCACAATACCCAGCTCCGGACGGGTCCACGTGATGCCGTCCGTGCTCTCTGCGTAGCAGAAATACTCGGTGCTATAGGTGCCATTTTCCACGTCGTAGTTTGCGCCACGGAAGTACATGCGAGCCAAGTCATCATCCTGGAAGACCGTGAAGTAGCATCCGATGTTGCCTTCCCAGGGTTTGTCCAGGGTGATAGCGATCTCCCGTGCAACAGGCTGGTGCAAACGCTGTTCGACGCCGTCCAATTGCGCGATGAGATAGTCGTCCACCAAGGGTTCGAGACGAGAACCGATATCCAGCGGCGCGGCATAACCGGGTGCCGGGCAGAGCGCTGCCAAGGCGAACAGAACCACAACCAGAAGCATTGCTGGGAACTGGAATGAATTGCGGTAGGATGGCAGACTGTTTTCGAAGGTCATCAGTATTCTCCTTGCGCCGATTAGCGCCTATGTTGTTATAACCAATTATAGGGATCAAGACAGGACGTTGCAATGATTACCTGTTAAGTGCCAGGACATCGTGGACTGAATTCGGTGCCACGGACAAGGGGCGATAGCCCTTGCCCGTGCATGGAAAACACCACAACAGGCAATGCCCCGTTGTTTACCCGACCCCATGTTTTCTACACGGGCAAGCCCCACGGGGCTTGTCCGTGGCACCCGGTGGTTGTTTTATAGGATCAAGGTGAAATAGGCCCTTTGGGGCCTGCTATCGACAATTAATTATGAGTTTGCGTTTTCGGCCTGAAAGGCCTCAAGAGCTTAGCCCAGGGCAACGCCCTGGGTCGGGATTCATATACTCTTTTTCGCCCTGAAAGGGCCTAAAAGCATGTCGATACGTTCCTCTTGTGCCCTTTCAGGGCATCCACTTTAGTGTCCCAGCTAATCCAGGTCGTTGCCCTGGGCTGACCTGTTGTGCCCCTTCGGGGCGGCGGCTGCAAGCGAAGTCTGGGACTATTATCCACCAAAATACAGGGGCTATGACAAGGGCTGGAAAACGCACCTTTTTGCACGAAGGGAATGCACGCCCACAATGGATGCATGCAGCCCCATGTACGCTCAAATCGGATGAGCCACAATTAGATGCGTCGGCCCTGGGGGAGAGATACTTGGATCGACAACCATTTGTTGCCATACTGGGTAGGAGCATGACTGCACTGTGGTCAGGCTGAAGAGGAGCAAATGGGGGTGAGAAAAGGAGGGTCTTTTTCCATGTTGTCTCGAATATTGATTGTAGCGCTCGTGGCCATGGTGTCGATGGCATGGGGAGTGGATGTCGTTCGCGACGGAAAGCCGACGGCTGTCATCTGCGTCGGCGCGGATGCCGGGGGGCAGGCGCGTGCGGCGGCGGAACTGTGTGTTGCCTATGTCCAGGAATCGACCGGTGCAACACTGCCGATTGTCAGCGCAGTGCCCGACGAAGGCACCGTTCTTTTCATCGGACCCAACCCATTCGAGCTAGACCTCACCGGACTCGACGATGACGGTTATGTGATCGCCTTTCCCGATGCACGCAGTATTGCCATCCAAGGTCCGACCGGCTGGGGCACGGAGTTCGGTGTCTACGAGTTCCTGGAGCGATACGTTGGCATTCGCTGGCTGATGCCGGGCAAGGACGGCACCGATGTCCCCGTCCAAGAAGACCTTCTGGTGCCCGCCGAGTCCGTGCGTAGCGAACCGGCCTTTTTCTCCAGGCTTTTCAGCGGATTGCAGGGCGCGGCCCAAACGGACTGGGCGCGCCGCAACCGCATGCACGGTCGCATCAGTTTCCACCACAACCTGCTCCACTTGTTTCCGCCGGAAACCTATACGAAAACCCACCCCGAATTCTTTCCCGTACACGACAGGGAGCGCTTTCTGCCGACCACGAATAGCGCACACCATTGGCAGCCCTGTTTTACCGCGCCTGGCATTGTGGAAGCGGCTATCGAGAACATCAACGCCTATTTCGACGCAAACCCGGACACCCCCTCCTACTCCCTGGGCACGAACGACAGCAGCGGCTACTGTACGTGCGAGAACTGCCTGGCAAGAATCAGTGGCGGGAAGAATTTCCTGATGCGGACGGACTACTCGGACCTTTATTACGACTGGGCGAACCAGGTCATCGAGGGTGTGCTCCAAAAACATCCCGACAAGTGGTTCGGCTGTCTGGCCTACAGCGAAGTAGCCGCGCCGCCGGGCAAGGTCAAGGTCCACCCGCGGCTTATCCCCTATCTGACCTATGATCGCATGAAATGGAAAAACGCCGGGCTCCGCGAGACGGGTGAGGCGCTTACGGCGGACTGGCACGCCAAGAGTCCGGTGCTGGGCTGGTATGACTATATCTATGGTACCCCCTATTGCCTGCCCCGGGTCTGGTTCCATCACATGGCCGAGTACTACCGTTTCGGCCATGCAAACGGCGTGCGCGCGCTTTACGCCGAAGCCTACCCCAACTGGGGCGAGGGGCCGAAGCTCTATGTTTCGCTCAAGCTGCAATGGGATCCGTCGCTGGATGTGGACGCGCTACTGCAAGAATGGTATGTCCGGTGCGTGGGCAAAGAAGCCGCGCCTCATCTGGCCGCGTACTACGCCCATTGGGAGGATTTCTGGACGCACCGCGTGCTCGACTCAGCGTGGTTCACAGAAGGCGGGCAGTATCTGAACTTTTACGACCCGGCCTATCTCAACGATGTGGGCCTCGACGAAATCCGAAAGAGTCGCTCCCTTCTCGATAGGGTGCTGGTCAAGGCTGACACCGAAAAGCAGAAGGCCCGCGCCACGTTGCTGCTCCGGGCCTTCGAGTACTACGAATCCACCGCCTACGCCTACAAACTGGCCAATCCCATGAACGAGGCCATCGAGACCCCCGAACAGGCCATCGCCGTGCTTGACAGCGCCAGGGACAGCGCCGTCCATATCGCAAAGCGAAAGCGTTTGGCGCTCGTTGAATTCCCAAACGACCCGGTGCTTCGCCATCCTATTCCCATTACAAACAGCGCCCGGCTTCAGGCGGATACGTGGGCGGGCGGCGGGCTGTGGCGGGTTTACGATGTCGCGGCGGCCAACGCCCCCGGCGTCCGTGAACGCCTTGGCGAGATTGCCAGTGGCGAAGGGCCAACCATGCTTGCGGCACAGGCCAGGCTCATGTTGACCCTTCTGGATGGCGGCATGAAGCCCAT
>JAJRPE010000167.1 GCA_024280935.1 Candidatus Hydrogenedentota bacterium | reverse complement strand
TCCAACGGACACATCGGCGGCGGTGTGGTCTTGCTGGCCCTCGTCGCCCTCCTGGCGGGAGCGCACCGAAGCGCCTTTTTTCTGCTGGGGCTTATCCCCTGCATCCACGTGGGCCAGTGGCCGACCCTGGTTGGCACGATGGGTGTCTATGGGGCCTACCTGCTCTATATCCACCATCGAGAGCGAAAGGCTCCCCTCCTCGGAGGGGCTGGGGGTGGGTTAATTCTCGCCCACACACGCGAACCCACCCCTGGCCCCTCCGAGGAGGGGAATTCTTTCGAACCCACCCCTACCCCCTCCGAGGAGGGGAACATAAAGACGCTCCCCCTCTTCGGCATGACCGCCCTCGGTCTAGCCTGTACCCTCCTTTTCTATGGGATACAGCAACGATTCACCGTTACCATGCCCACGACCGGCCCCTTCGCGGTCGCGGGTGATACCAACGCCGTGTGGCAAGGCTACACCGCCCTCCACGATTTGCACCGAAAGTTCCCGCCGGGCAACGGCCATGTTGTCCTGGTGGGAGCCATCCTCCTCTGTGTACTGGGAGCCTTCTTTGGCCGCGAAGCCACCCTCCGAAAAACCTGCGTCTGGCTCGCCATCTACTGCGGGGGCATCGGCGCAGCCGTTTGGCTGACCATGGCGCTCCATGCCTGGTTTGGCGCGGAGATGCCCTTTCTACTAATTGCGTGGATGCCCTATCGGCTCATCAACCATATCCCCCTTATTCTGCTGGCCGTGATGACCGCGACCATCCTCCTCCGCTGGCCCGTCCGTGGATGGGGGATGGTGGGTGGCGCGGTGTTGGCGGGCATCCTCCAACCCCTGTGGCCCCACGTATTCGGGACAGAGCTTGCCCAGCGCTATATCGCCGATGGAGCCTGGGTCACCTTTGGACTCTATGGCGCCGCCCTCCTGGCCGTGGCTCCCGCACGAGGCAGCGACCGCCTCTTTGTCGTCCTCCTCGCCCTCTTCGTCGTGACACCCCTCGCGACCTACCACCGCTTCGGGGCCGTGTGTGTGGTGCTCGGACTCGTCGGGGCCTATGCCGTCACACGCCGCGCTCCAAAAAAAACGACCGTTGTTCATCCTATTCTGGCGCTTCCCGCCGTGCTCTTGGTCGTGGGCGTGGCAACAACACTGATGCACCAGCACAACTACCGCAAGAGCTTGCCCGTGTCTGACTTCGCGCAAAGAGCAGGAGCAAGTATTGGCGATACCAAGGGTGCCATGCTGCTCGCAGCCCCGGACAATATCCTTCTCCAAGCCACTACGGGCGTACCCGTGCTCGTCGAAGCAACGACCCCCTCGCTCATCAGCTACGTGCCCGGGATCGGCCCATCGATAGATGCGCTGTATCGCGATATCTATGGATACGGATTCACCATCCCCAAAGAAGACGCAGCGGAACCACAGCCTTGGGATGCCCTATGGCAAGAACGCAGCGAAACGGAATGGCGGGCGCTCGCAAGCACCTACGGATTCACCCATGTCGTCGCGCCCGCAGCGTGGAATCTAAACCTGCCGCGTTTATTTGCCGAAGAAGACTACGCACTGTATGCTATCGTGGAGTGATGCATCAAACAAACTATTTGAACCACGAATGGACACCTAATTATTAGCCACAAAGAACGCAGAGAGCACACAGAAAAATCGCTCTTTGAGTTTTTTGCGTTCTTTGTGGCTAACCGTTGTTCCTGTGAGTTTCGTCTTGATACCTCACGAAGAATAAATACCTCCGGTTGAGATTTAATACGTATCGCTCTTATTTTCTTATTCGTGAAAATTCGTGGCCATTCGTGGTTCAACTCTTTTTGGCCAGAAAAGGCCCGTAGAAAACTAGAACTTGCTGTGCCGAAGGGTAACCAGGACCATAAATCCTGGCGTTGCGCCTCGGTCACTATCGACAGTACAAGGCACAAATAAATGCGTGTAGGAATCATTGGCGCGGGCATAACCGGCTTGAGCACGGCGTTGGCACTGCGCAAGGCAGGCCACGAAGTTGATGTATTCCAGCGGGAGGCCGATCTGGGCGGCCTCGTTGCCACCTTCGACTTTGGCGGTATCGACATTGAGCATTTCTACCATTTCCTCTGCACGACGGATATGGGTTACTTCAAGCTCTGCCAGGAACTCCGCCTCTCCGAGCACCTGCGCTTCCCCCGCGCCACTACGGGCTTTTATTACGCGGGCACGCCTTACAATTTTCAATCCCCCCTCGATCTGCTTCGATTTTCTGGCATCCCCTTCACACAGCGCATCCGCCTCGGAATGTTTGCCCTCGAAGCCCGTTCGCGGAAAGAATGGGCCCAACTCGATGAACTCACGGCCAAACCCTGGCTCATTGACCGCTTGGGCGAGCAATGCTATAAAGTCATCTGGGAGCCCCTGCTGGAACTGAAATTTGGCGATTTTCACGACAAGATCTCCGCCGCGTGGCTCTGGCACCGTATTTTCCGCGTGGCAAAATCCAAAGGACGGATGGGCTACCTCGAAGGAGGCACGAAACGGCTTCTTGATACCCTCCGAGCGCGTCTTGATGAATTGGGGGTCACCATCCATCCCGAGCAGCCGGTATCGGGCATTCTTGCGGCGGAAGGCCGGGTGACGGGACTCGCCTTTGCGCAGCACGAGGATTTTTCCTGTGACCGGGTCGTCTCCACCGTCCCCCTGAAGGTGCTGTCAAAACTCATCCCCACGGACTGGGAAGACTATGCCGCCGAGCTGGCCCGGATTGATTACATCGGCGTGGTCTGTGTCTCCCTCAAATTGAAGAAGGCGGTGTCAAAGCACTTCTGGTACAACGTGAATGACGAGCGAATCCCCTTCAACGGAATCATCGAATACACCAACCTGAACCCCATGTCGGAGCACGATTACCACATCGTCTATGTGCCCTATTATGTGGCCACCGACCACCCTTCCTACACCATGTCGGACGAAGACGTGGTGAAGCAATCCTGGGATGCCATGAAGTTGATGAACACCAAGCTCAGCGACGATGACTTGGTCGCGAGCCACGTGGC
>JAJRPE010000166.1 GCA_024280935.1 Candidatus Hydrogenedentota bacterium | reverse complement strand
TGCGATCGACACCATGTTTACCCACATGGACGCGCTCGTCGCGATGATTCATGGTTACAGTCCCACGACGAAGATTGGCCTTATCGCTCCGGTACCACCGGCGGCGACCCAGGACCCTTTCGGGCAGAATTACAAGAGCGGGCAAACGCGCTGGCAGTATCGGCGGAACCAGCACCGGACGGTGGAGCGGATGACGGAGACCTATGGCGGGCGCGAAGCGGAAAACCTGAGCCTGATCCCGGCCTACGTTAACTTGGATTGCTACCGAAATTATCCACAGAAGGCGATGCCCGCCAATAGTCGGACCGATGCAACGATAACGCGATTGAATAATGGGGTCCATCCGGCTGCCGCAGGCTATCGGCAAATCGGGGATAGCCTTTCGAGTTGGTTGGTGGCGATGCTGGCTGAGGGTTAGCAAAAAAGGGACTGACGCAAGCGCAGCGAGGTACGAGCGCAGACGGGTCTGTCCCTTTTCTTGCGGGACATAAGACGCATTGCTTGGATCTTGCCTCAGACCTCAAAGGAAAACGATATATGACACGTGGGAAACGCATTGCATATCTCCTCGGCCTTGGCGCCCTGCTTGTCACAGCGAACGCCGCTGCCGCCGAGAATAGCGCGGACTGGTCAGCCTATCTTGGCGGCACCGACAGCGGGCAATACTCCTCCCTGGACCAGATCAATGTGGACAATGTGACGCAGCTTGAAGTCGCCTGGACCTATGCCAGTGAGGGAGGCAATGAGAAACGAAGCGGCCAAATCCAGTGCAATCCCCTGGTGATTGATGGCGTGCTCTACGGGGTGTCGCCGTGGATGAAGGTCTTTGCCCTGGATGCCGCCACGGGCGTAGAGCGATGGACGTTTACGCCGGAGAAACCCAAGAAATCGGTGTGCCGTGGATTCGTCTGGTGGACGGATGGCACCCAACGCCTGTTGCTTTATGGCGGCGGTCCGTATCTCTATGCGCTGGACCCTGCAACAGGACAGCCGGTGCCGGGTTTTGGCGATAAGGGCCGGGTGCGCTTGTCCGAGGGCCTGGGCCGCGATCCCGACAAGATCTATGCGGAGGCCTCGTCGCCAGGGGTGGTGTACAGGGACCTTTACATCATCGGCATACGGACCATGGAAACCCACCCTGCCGCGCCGGGGCATATTCGCGCCTACAACGTCCATACGGGGGCGATTGAATGGACCTTCCATACCATCCCGCAGCCGGGCGAGTTTGGCCACGACACCTGGCCCAAGGAAGCCTACAAATTTGCCGGGGGTGCGAATTCCTGGGCCGGGATGAGTCTGGATGCCGAGCGGGGCATCGTCTATGTGCCCACGGGCGCGGCGGTCTTCGATTTTTATGGGGGCGACCGCCATGGTGACAACCTTTTCGCCAATACCTTGCTGGCGCTGGACGCGGCCACGGGCGAGCGCAAGTGGCACTTCCAGACGGTACACCACGATATGTGGGATCGTGATCTGCCCGCGCCACCGAACTTGCTGACCGTGGAGCACGATGGGCAGCGCATCGACGCGGTGGCCCAGATCACCAAGTCGGCCTTCGTGTTTTTGTTTGACCGGGAGACGGGCGAGCCCCTTTTTCCTATCGAAGAGGTGCCCGTACCCGCGTCGACACTGGAAGGCGAACTGGTCTCCAAGACCCAGCCCGTGCCTACGTTGCCCAAGCCTTTCTCCCGCCACCGCTTTGGCTATGACGGCATCACGGTGCTCAGCCCGGCGGCCCGTGACTACGCCGAAAACCGATGGGCCACCATCCGCAAGGGAAACGTGTTCATGCCGCCAAGCCGAGAGGGCACCCTGGTCTTTCCCGGTTTTGACGGGGGCGGCGAATGGGGCGGCGCGGCGGTGGATCCTGAAGACGGCGTGCTCTATATCAACGCCAGTGAGATGCCGTGGATCCTGCAAATGGTAGACATCAACGAGCTGGGCAGCGATCCCGCACTGCGCACGGGCGCCATGATTTATGCGAAGCAGTGCCTCTTTTGCCACGGCGTGGAGCGTGAGGGGAATCCCTTCAATATGTACCCGTCCTTGCAGGGCATTGGCGAACGGGTCAAACGGGAAGATGCCCAGGCCCTCTTGCTGGCGGGAAGGGGTTTCATGCCGTCCTTCACGAACCTCGGTGAGGCGGGGGTCAAAAATGTGTTGGACTTCATCTATGCCGCCGATGAATCGGGCACGGCGAAAAAGAAAACGCTCGATCAGTCTGGGGAAAAGGCCACGCCGATCTTTCGCCATACGGGCTGGAACCGCTTTGTTGATCAGGAGGGCTATCCCGCCATCAAACCACCCTGGGGCACGCTAAACGCCATCGACATGAACACGGGCGAAATCCTGTGGAAATCGGTGCTGGGCGATACGCCCGCGCTCCGCAAAAAGGGTCTCTCCTAGACCGGTACGGAGAACTATGGCGGCCCCATCGTGACGAAGGGCGGGTTAATTTTTATTGGTGCCACGAAGGACGCCATGTTCCACGCCTACGACAAGAAAAACGGGGCGCTGCTCTGGGAGACCAAGTTGCCCGCTGGTGCCTATGCCACGCCCGCAACCTATATGGTCGATGGCGTGCAATACGTGGTGATTGCTGCGGCAGGCGGCAAAATGGGAACTGTTGAAGGCGACGAGTACATCGCCTTTAGAATTGAGAATTTTGAATAGGGTAAGAATTCATGAGACCGAAAAGGCTCCCCTCCAAGGAGGGGAACCTATGGGTAAGCGTTCACGGCCCGTGGATCAAAAACAACCTGCGGGTGCCACGGGTAGGCCTCTCAGGGCTTACCCGTGTAGCTCCTCCGGTGAGGGAGACTATCCAGATTCAGAGACCAAAGTGCTTGCACGGGTAAACCCTGGCGGGCCTACCCGTGGCACCCACCGGCCTTTTTGTCGAGTATAGTGGCCTGTGGACTGAACGCTTACACCTATAAGGCATATAGGTGCCATAGGAGCTATGCGTCTCATTGAGTTTCCAAGCCACACCGTCATCCTCGCGCACGCGGGGATCCAGTGCCGTTTCGGAGGTGAGTTCGACGCGTTCTGGATTCCCGCGTTCGCGGGAATGACGGAGCGGCTTGCACCCACTACGCCCACTCCCCATAATAGCCGCTGACATACAACCGGGAGGATTTCCAATGCGGCTTTTCACGCTACTGACCACACTATTCATCACGGCTGCTGCGACCGCAGTAGCGCCTGTAGACTATGAGATACAAGTCGAAACAATCCATACCGGATTCGACAAAAAAACCTGCTGGGTGCAGGCCCGCGCCGGGACCATCCCCGGCGAAACGCCCACGGTGGTGTTGACCACGCAAAAGCTCCTGCTGAGCGGCTCCGACATCTTCTACGCCCTCAACGAATTCCGCACCGATGACCTGGGCAAAACCTGGACCGGTCCCACGGAGCATAAAAACCTCGGGCGCATCCCCTATGGCGACGGGGGCACATCCGTGGTCTGCGACTTCACGCCCAAGTGGCACGCGAACACCGGCAAACTCCTCGGCACGGGCCACACGGCCATGTACGACAAGAACAACAAGCTCATCCACACCAACCGCGCCCGGACGACGGCCTACGCGGTCTACAATCCCGATGCCCGGACGTGGAGCACGTGGCGCAACATGGAAATGCCCGACGAACCCTACTTCTTCAACGTGGGTGCGGGCTGTACTCAGCGTGTTGACCTGCCCAATGGCGACATCCTCCTGCCCGTGTACTGCAAGCCGAAGGACGCCAAGCAATACAGCGCCATGGTGCTTCGGTGCCGCTTCGACGGCGAAACCCTGACCTACGTCGAGCACGGCACCATGCACACGATCCCCGTCGAGCGCGGATTTCCCGAACCCTCCCTCGCGCGCTACAAGGGACGCTACTACCTCACCCTGCGCAACGACATAGCGGGCTACGTCACCAGCGGCGACGATGGCCTCCACTTCGACGAAGCGAAAAAATGGACCTTCGATGACGGCGAAGAACTCGGCTCCTACAACACCCAGCAACACTGGGTCACCCATCCCGACGGCCTCTTCCTCGTGTACACCCGCAAAGGCGCGAACAACGACCACGTATTCCGCCACCGCGCCCCCCTGTTTATCGCCCAAGTCGATCCCGAGAAGCTACAGGTAATCCGAGCAACCGAACGCATCCTCGTTGCAGAGCGCGGTGCAAGGCTGGGGAATTTCGCCGTGACCAAGGTAAGCGACAAAGAAACCTGGGTAACGGTCACGGAATGGATGCAGCCCGTGGGTTGTGAGAAGTATGGGTCAGACAACGCGATCTACGCCGCGAAGATTCGTTGGAAATAATGAATTTAGAATAGTGAATGGAGAATTGGAAAAACGGACGACGGCCCCAAGGCAAGTCTTTCAATTCACTATTCTCAATTCGTTCAGCAACCGGTGGGATGTGAGAAGTATGGGTCGGACAACGCCATTTACGCTGCGAAAATTCGATGGAAGTAAGAATTTGGACCGATGGAGACAGACCTATGAGTGACGGTGTCCACGACAAATCCACAAGCGTTTCGGTTGACTTGTTCGACCGGGTGGTTTCGATTCTGGAACAAACGCGGGGCAACGTCGTCCGGGCGGTTAATACGAACATGGTGACGGCCTATTGGCTGATCGGGCGGGAGATTGTAGAGGAGGTTCAGGCGGGTGAGGAGCGGGCAGCGTACGGAAAACAGGTCGTCGAGAACCTCGCAGCCCGGTTGACGGGGAAGTACGGCAGAGGATTCTCAGTTACCAATCTATTCTATTTCAGGCAGTTCTATCAGGTTTTTCCAGGCCGACTTGAGATTTTCCACCCGACGGGTGGAAAATTGGCCGAAGATTTGAAACTCTCCCTGTCGGGGAGAGAATTGGCTCCTTCCGAAAAACAACGCCTACCGGGCGCGGAATTGACACAAGGGTTTTCGCCGAACCTTTCCTGGTCGCATTATCGGGCGTTGATGCGGGTGAAGGACAATGATGCCCGCGCGTTCTACGAAAAAGAGGCGGTTGAATGCGGCTGGAGCAAGGTGCAACTCGAACGGCAGATTCAGTCGTCCTACTATGAGCGGATTATCTCAAACCGTGGGCAGGCGGGATTGACTTCGACGGAACGCGAACAGCTCCCCGGTGATGCCGTTTCTGCTGAGCAGCTTCTGAAATCGCCCTATGTGCTGGAGTTCCTGGGTTTGCCGGATGCGCCGCAACTGCATGAAAAGGCTTTTGAGCAGGCGATTATCAACAACCTGCAAGCCTTCTTGCTTGAGCTGGGCAAGGGCTTCTCCTTTGTCGCCCGTCAGAAGCGAATCCAGTTTGACGATGACGATTTTTACGTAGACCTCGTCTTCTACAACTACATGTTGAAATGCTTCCTCCTGATCGATTTGAAGATCGGCAAGCTGAGCCATCGGGATGTGGGGCAGATGGACGGCTACGTCCGTTTGTTTGAAGACCGCTTCAAGGTGCCGGGCGATAACCCCACCATTGGCCTGATTCTGTGCTCTAAGAAGGGCGAGGCGGTGGCAAAATACTCGGTGTTGAACGAAGGGCGCCAGATATTTGCCTCGAAGTACCTGCAATTCCTGCCCAGCGAAGAGGAGTTGCGGCTGGAGATGGAGAAAGAGCGCCGACTGATTGAGGCATCCCAAGAGGAACGCGCCCATGAGTAATTGTTTTTCTTGCTATGGCGCGAAAATTCGTTGGAAATGAGGAGCGTGCGGAAAAAGACTTGCATTCTTCTTCGTTGGTAATTATCATCCCCTATCGTTTTGTGTCAGATATAACCGTAGTAGAGAGTTTCGAACACGGCGGCACGAAAGGCCTGGTTGCTCGTTGCGTATGGGCCACGGGGACCCTCACAGCGCTCTCGCGGCGTATATTCGCGCTGGCCTACTAGAACCAGCGGCTCATAGTACCACCCGGCTGGTAAGACCTCCCCATAGTAGTTCGCGTGGAGGTAACCATCCACTGCCTCGCTGTCGCACCATATTATATCTACGCCGTCCCAGTGCTCCGATCCCTTGAACCTATGGATGCCGCTCATACTATTGGCTTTACGGTTCACGGTTGATATCCGCTGGGAGTAACTCGCGGCACCGAAGCCGGACCCTCCCCCATAGACGTGTGGTGGCTGGAGTGCCGATGCGTCGCCCTAGAAGCTGTGACCCCATTCTTGGAATCGAATGCGTGAGGAACAAAACTGAAGCATGCCAGACCCATGATACTTGCCTCCTGATCCTGTGGAGAGCCTCTACAACACAATGGCAGGATAGCAGGAACTGAGAGAGAAGGCAAGAAGTTTGTTGGCCAAACCCTGGAAGAAGACCGCTGGACCAGGATGCTGTCCCTACGGCATAATCAGTACTTGGTAGAAGCAGAAACAATCGAGGGATGGCAATTGAACACACGTCTGGAATACATGTACCGGGATGGCGAGAACTACAAACAGTTCGGGGAGGTGGTTCTGGCGGGCGAAGTGACGATAGCGCAATTGAAGCCCCACCTATATGAAGGGGGCTTCTTCATGCCATCGGAGGTAGGGCTTGAAGATTTGCAAGAGACTCCCTACCTTGCGTGCGATCATGTTTGGCACGAGTTGGAGGAGACGGTACCGATCGACAACGCGCCAACCGTGGATATTTCTGCAAAGGAGCTCCTTATTCGTTTCAAGGCGGCGGGACGAGTAAAATGGGACACCAAGACTGTCGCGGCGCGAATGATGGAGGTTGACGGATTGTAATCGTCGCAATCGCGAAGGGCAGTCCCAACGTCTTCTTTCGATTCTATATTCATGACAAGCCAATGCTTGTTTGTACTAAGGTGAGCTTCGCCCACAACCCAAAAACTTGCTTACAGTATTCGCACTCATGTCAATATCCGTAACCAACTGAAATACTGACTGTTACAGGAATTTATCCTGGGACTCGCATAAACCTTCTCTTTTTTTATAGGCCTT
>JAJRPE010000165.1 GCA_024280935.1 Candidatus Hydrogenedentota bacterium | reverse complement strand
TTTGGGGACATCATTTCCACTATGCATAGCCCGGTTCTTAGTAGGAACCTTGAGGCGAAACTTGGAGATGTCCCATGCCCCCTGTACTTACGGAAAGTCCCGTTCCTATGACTTTGACCGATGAAATAAAAACCCTCAATGATGCCCACGTCATTAACACCTACGGCGCACGTTCCATCGCGCTGAGCCGGGGCGACGGTATGCGCCTCTGGGATGCCGAAGGCAAGGAATACCTGGACTTTTTTGCGGGCATCGCGGTTTGCAATCTGGGCCACGGCCACCCGGCGGTGACCAAGGCGATCTGTGATCAGGCGCAAAAGCTGGTCCATGTTTCTAACCTCTACTATATTGAGGCCCAGACCTTGCTGGCTGCCTTGCTCTGCAAGCATTCCTTTGCAGACAAGTGGTTCTTCTGCAATGGCGGTGCCGAGGCCAATGAAGCGGCCATCAAGCTGGCGCGGCGCTATTGGGATAAGCAGGGCACGCCCAAGCCGGGCATCGTGACGGCGCAACAGTCTTTTCATGGGCGCACCATTGCGACCATTACGGCAACGGGCCAGCCGAAGTACCACGATGGCTTTCAGCCTCTTGTGCCGGGTTTCAGCTATGTTCCCTTTGATGATATTGCCGCTTTGGAAGCCGCCATCACGCCCGATGTCGGCGCGGTCATGTTGGAGCCAATTCAGGGCGAAGGCGGCGTTCGGATACCGGGTGCGGACTATTGGAAGCAAGTACGACAGCTTTGCGACGACCGCAATGTGTTGTTGATTCTGGATGAGGTGCAGACGGGCCTCGGCCGGACCGGCCCGCTCTTTGCTCACCAGGGGGATGGCATTATTCCCGACATCATGACCTTGGCCAAAGGGCTGGGCAATGGGGTGCCTATTGGCGCTATGGGCTGTACGGATGCCGTGGCCACGGGCTTCGACATCGGCTCGCACGCCTGTACCTTTGGCGGCAATCCCCTGAGCTCGGCAGCGGCGGTGGCGACGATGAACGTATTAACCGCGCCGGATTTTCTCGATGAAGCGGTGGCCAACGGGGCCTATCTATTTGAACAACTTGCGGAGATAGCGAAACATTGCGATTCGCTTGTAGAAGTTCGGGGCAAGGGGCTTATGGTGGGCATCGAATTCGACAAGCCGGTCGCGCCGTTGGTACACAGCCTCATTGAAGCCGGTGTAATCTGTGGGCCAGCAGGACCCAATGTATTGCGCTTCCTGCCGCCTCTCATTGTAGAAAAAGAACATATTGACCGGGTCGTCTCGCTCTTGAAGACCTGCCTCGGAGACCTGAAATGGTAAAAGACTTTCTCTCCCTCGCCGATTTCAGCGGCGAGGAAATCCTGGCCTTTCTTGATTTGGCCGATGAGCTCAAGGCCAAGCAAAAGAAGCGCGAGCCTCATCGTATTCTCGAAGGCAAGACCCTCGCCATGATTTTTGAGAAGCCGAGCCTGCGTACCCGCGTTACGTTTCACACGGGTATGTTCCAGCTCGGAGGCGATTCGGTGCTGATTGAGACGACCCTTGGCGCGCGGGAATCCGTGCCCGACGTGGCCCGCAACCTCACCCGCTGGGTGGATGGCATCATGGCGCGGACCTTTCGCCACACCGATGTGTTGCAGTTGGCCGAATCCGCCACGGTTCCGGTGATCAACGCCCTCACCGACAAGCTGCACCCCTGCCAGATTCTGGCGGATGCCCAAGCCTTGCGCGAGCACCGCGGGAAAGACCTTTCTAACGTGAAGCTGGCCTTCGTGGGCGATGGGAACAACGTTTTTCATTCCTGGGCCCACTTTGCTGCCAAGGTGCCGGTTAACCTTACGCTGGTGTGTCCCGAGGGCTATGAACCCGACGTTGCGTTGGTGGACGCGGCGCAGAAAACCGCCGCAGGCCGCATCGAGGTGACCCATGATGTGGCTGGTGGCCTGAAGGATGCCGATGCGGTGTACACCGATGTATGGGCGAGCATGGGGCAGGAGAAGGAGACGACGGAGCGGGAGCACGCTTTTGCGGATTACCAGGTAAACGATGCTCTCATGGCCCATGCCAAAGGCGACGTCCTCTTCATGCATTGTCTGCCCGCCCATCGGGGCAGCGAAGTTACCGATTCCGTGATGGATTCGCCCCAGTCTATCGTCTTCGATCAAGCCGAAAACCGCCTTCACGCTCAAAAGGCTGTAATGGCGATGTTGATGAAATAGCAGGGTGCCCAGGAGGGCTTGTGGACAGCGTGGACGTTGTGGACGCGGTGGACAACCTGCGCGGCGAAGACGGTCCACGTCGTCCACTTAGTCCACAACGTCCACCTAGAGCGGTGCGGCCCAATTAACGAGCTCATCCGCCACAGGCGGATGACATAACGAATAAACGGATTTCTCAGAAGGATTACGAACATGGGTAAAGACGTAAAGAAGATCGTGCTGGCCTATTCGGGCGGGCTGGACACCTCTATCATTCTCAAATGGCTCCAGGAAACCTACAAGGCGGATGTGGTGGCCTATATCGCCGATGTGGGCCAGGGCGAAGAGACCGAACCCGCCCGCATCAAGGCGGAAGCAACGGGTGCCTGCGAAGTTTACGTCAGCGATCTGCGCCGCGAATTCGTCCGCGATTATGTCTTTCCGGCGATGCGTGCCAACGCGATCTACGAAGGCACCTACCTCTTGGGCACCAGCGTGGCCCGTCCTATTATCGCCAAAGAGCACATCCGTATCTTGCGCAAGACCGGCGCTGATGCGGTGTCTCACGGCGCGACGGGGAAGGGCAATGATCAGGTCCGTTTTGAGCTTGGTTTTTTGGCCCACGAGCCGAATGTGCAAATCATAGCGCCTTGGCGCGACCCCAAGTGGACCCTGAACACCCGCGAGAAGATGATGGACTTCGCCGAGAAGCATGGTATTGAAGTGCCTGCCGCGAAGCGCGAAAAATCGCCCTATTCCATGGATCGGAATATGCTCCACATCTCTTTTGAAGGCGGCCTCTTGGAGGATCCTTGGAACGAACCCCACGAGGATATGTTTGTTCTTACGACGGACCCGCTCAAGGCCCCGGACAAAGCCACCTACGTGGAAATCGATTTTGAAGAGGGCACACCCGTTGCGGTAGATGGCAAGCGCCTGGAGCCAGAAGATCTGCTGGCCGAATTGAATCGTCTTGGCGGTGAGAATGGCGTGGGCCGCGTGGACATCGTCGAAAACCGCTTCGTGGGCATGAAGTCCCGTGGTATCTACGAAACGCCCGGCGGCACGATTCTCTACACCGCCCATCGCGGCGTGGAGTCCCTCACGATGGACCGGGAGGTCATGTTGCAGCGTGACCAGCTTTCCCCGAAGATAGCCCAGCTCATTTACAACGGCTTCTGGTTCGCCCCCGAGTTTGAGGCCATGATGGCCTTTGTGGACAAGAGCCAGGAAAACGTGACCGGCACGGCCCGCGTCCGGCTCTACAAAGGCAATTGCGACCTCGTGGGGCGCAAGGCCGAAAAAACCCTCTATGACGAGCAGATTACCACCTTTGAAGAGGACGAAGGGGCTTACGACCAGACCGAAGCGACCGGTTTCATCAATCTGAACGCGCTGCGCCTTCGTGTGCGGAACCGTGCCGGACTTTTCAAGGAGTAAGATAGACGTGACCGCATGTGCTAAACAGGTGGATTTGTTGTGCTTACGGCATATTCGGGGCGGTGCTGCTTATCTACCTTCCAGTAGTATCGGCCTGTTTTCCACATGTTATCCACTTATGCTGTCTACTGGCCCCTGGTCGTATAAAATACTTTCTCGTTTTCGTAAGATATGCTGTGCCAATGGTTTAGCAGACTTGCTAATACTACGAGAATATGGTAGTGCCTATCTGCATCGGCGCATGAGACCAAGTAATCCACCAGAGAACGGTGGATTCGGGTCAAGAATCCTTAGATGGTGTATTCAAAATACAACATATGACGTAATCCAACCACGGGATACCCAGCCATGCGGGTTATAGCAGGTCAAGCGAGAGGGCTGAAACTGGTTCCGCCACCGGGTGATCGGGTGCGCCCGACGCTCGACCGGGTGCGGGAGGCTCTTTTCAGCATTATTGGCCCCGTTTTGCCCGACGCGTCCTTTTTGGACCTTTACGCGGGCAGCGGAGCCAACGGAATTGAAGCCTTGAGCCGGGGGGCGGCGTCGGCAGTTTTTGTGGACAGCTATACCCAATCCCAAATCTGTATACGCAAGAATCTGGAAGCGACGCGGCTGGAAAGCCGGGCCAAGGTGATGCATTATGGTCTGCCGGAGAATCTGCGTAAGATTGGCGGCTCTTATGACATAATCTTCGCGGATCCGCCCTATGCGCAGGGGAATTATGCAGGGCTGTTGACGGCGATAAGTGAAGCGAGGCTGCTTGCAGACGGGGGACAGGTGATTGTCGAGCATACCTCCAAGGAAACCTTGCCGGATGGTGCCGGGGGCCTGAGCTGCCAGCGCCGCAAACGATACGGGAAGACCACCTTGTCCTTTTACGCTTGACACCGTATATGGTATTTGATACCCTCATAGATAACAATATGTGGACTCGGCGTGGCCTCTATAGTGGCTGTAGTGTCTAATCCATACGCTTTTACGCCGTCTTGCGGTCAAAATAAGGTACCTGAGCAGCTATGCGTTGTCCTTTTTGTAGCGATACCAATGGCCGTGTCGTCGATTCCCGGTCTTCCAAGGAAGGCGATGCAATTCGCCGCCGCCGCGAATGCCTGAAGTGTGGCCGCCGCTTTACGACCTATGAGCGCATCGAAGAAGTGGCCCAGATGGTTATCAAGAAAGATGGTCGTCGCGAGAATTTCGACCGCTGGAAGCTGAAGAGCGGCATCCTAAAGGCGGTGGAAAAACGCCCTATTGGTCTCGAACAGGTTGATGCCCTCATTGATGATATCGAGCGGGAACTCTTTAACTCCACCGAGCACGAAGTAAGCACGGTGGCGGTGGGCGAAGCCGTGATGAACCGGCTCAAGCAACTCGACGAAGTGGCTTACGTGCGCTTCGCGTCGGTCTACCGCCAGTTTAAGGATCTTAACGAGTTTATGGGTGAGTTGAAGAGTATGCTGACCTAGGTCGGTCGACGCACACGATGAATTTGCAGCACCGCCTGAGGGCGGTGCTTTTTTCGTGGGCCTTTGGAAAATCACCAAATCGAAAAAGGGACCAGAGGGACGAAAGAGACCGAAGAAACAAACGCGGAGCCGCAGATCTGTGTTTTTAGAACAGACCTTTTGTCATACGCAGTTGTGGTGGGCAGACCAGCTTTTTGTCCCTTTGGTCTCTTGTGTCCCTTAGGTCCCTGAATGAGGCATCAGACCCCTGCCCCTCGAAAATTCAGCGCGGCATCCGCTTGTCTATGACCACGACAAAAAACGTGGCAATAGGCCCAAGGAACAGGGACACAATAAACCACAGCAGTCCGCTGAAGTTTTTGCCTTGTGCGAGGCCCGCGTTGATGAGGGCCAGGGTGCCCCATCCGACGAAGTAGGCCGGATCCGCGCCGCTGATGATCATGGTGTCGTTTCCTTTCGTTGGTACCTCTGGGCCATCAATTCTTGTTGGCCCTTGGCACGTTTCGCTGAGGGGAATACACACGGCGTGGGGGTTCTATTCATTTTGGGTATGCATCCACGACACGGGTGCTCCTTTCGTCTGTAAAAATAACCTCTGGGTGCCACGGACAAGCCCGATAGGGCTTGCCCCTGCGGAAACAGGGGGCGAGTTTCCTGCTGTTGAACATAGTGCCCCCAGCACGGGCAAGGGCTACCGCCCCTTGTCTGTGGCACCCGAAGTGGGGTGTAGCATCCTTGGATTATGGCTTCACGAGAAACCACCTTGACAGACCTAGAAGTTCATGGTATATTGTGATCCAACAAGGAGGCACACCATGGCACCCACCAAAGAACTCATCGGGGCGAGCACGCGGCTTCTCCTCCTATCCGTCCTCGCACGGGAGGCAAACTACGGTTATGCCATCATCCGGGCGATCAACAAGGAAGGGGAGGGACTCTTCGTCTGGCAGGAGGGCACGGTCTATCCCATCCTCCACAAGCTGGAGAAAGAGGAACTCGTCCGCACCCAATGGCAAGAGGCGGACACCGGCCGCAAGCGGAAGTACTACTACATCACGGCCACGGGGCGCGGTGCCCTCGCCACGGGCACGGAAGATTGGGCAGGCTTTCACAAGTTGATTACTGCCTTGGGGGATAGGAGCCATGGATAAGCAAGCAGGAAACTCGACGTACACCAATAGTGCTTCGATTCACAGCATGAAGTGTCCACAAGAATGTAGGACAGCCGTCCCGGCTGTCATGACAGGCGGGACGCCTGTCCTACTTTCGTTGCACGAAAGGCATTGCGCACGGTCTGCGCGATGCAGCCAATACGGGTGCGTTCTGCGGCGAATTTTCGGCGGTTCCAATCATTTCGATTTCTTGAGACGAGCTCGGGCTTCTTGCGCTGGAACCGGGATGCACTCCTACAAGGCACTTACACCTAGAGGGGACACAAACCATGGATAAGTCACTCGATGAATCAATCCAGGCGAAGGCCCGCGAACTGGCCAACAGTATCACCGTGGCCCACGATCTCGACCCGGAGATTCAGGAAGAACTCTACGGGCATATAGAAGACAAGCTCCTGGCCTATATCGACGGGGAAGAGCCGGTTATGCCCGAAGATGCGCTCATTCTGGTGAAGGAGCATTTTGGGGATGCCGCCGTGGTGAAGGGGATGTTTCAGGATGTTCATCGAGAGGTGGTGGAGCGAAGTCTGTTTCGCAGACTGCTGGTGGCCGCTATCACGACGCTGGTGTGCGTGCAAGGTGTGGCGTGGTTGGCGCATTTTGCAGACGTTATATTTGATTCGTCGAGCCCCAAGCCTTTTCCCAATCGCTACGTCATGCAGGGGGTGTGTGCCGTTGCGTATTTGATGCCTTGGCTTTGTTTCGTGCGTTGGAAGCGTCGCATGAAGCGCGGAGAGCGGGTCTGGTTTTCCCGATGTAGCACGGGGAGGCTGGGTATTGCATTCCTGGGATTGCTTGGAGTAAGCCGGATCATGCCTGGGGTGTGGGGAATTCTGGATGGCGTGCTTTTGGACCCTGCTGTACTCCATCAACTCTTAACCCAAACCATTCGTAGCGGGGGATGGCATGATCATCGGTACATCCTTGTTGCCGCCTTTCTGGTGGTGAATGTTGTGCTTTTTTCCATGATTGTTGCGGGTGGGATGCGCTTTCGATTAGCGGGCAGGGGCCGAAGAATGCAAGGGGCCTTTCCCTGGCTTTTGGTTGCCTGTCTTTGGTGCGCGGTCGCTTTTCTCTTTCGAATGGACTGGTTGGCATTGTGGTTTGTCGGCGCACCCGATTGGGAGACTTTCGCGCTGGCGTTGGGAACTGCGCTCAAGTACGCGCCCATGTCGCTGCTACGGATGACTGTCGTGCTGGCCTTTTGTAGTTCTTGGGTATGGTGGTGTGATTCCCCCCCGAGATTGACGCGGAACAGTATCAAGGCGGCGTTGGCGTGGGGATTGCTTTCTCTAATGAGCGTGGCGATACCGTCCCTGAGAACGGGCTTGGCTGTGGGGGAGGATGCTTGGGTACTCAGGGCGGGTGCTACATCGTGGTTCAAGTTGAATGTGCCGGGAACCGATGTCTGGATTTTCCTGAGCCGAGAATCCTATGGGTTGTATCACAAGGCGACGGAGCTTCCGACCATGGCGGTGTTTGTCATGTTTTTCGTTGTGATTGTGGTGCTCACGTTTGGGGTCCTTGGTAGCGAACGGGCCGAAGTGTCCGAAGGAGTGGGTGGAAGTAGCTGAGTTTCGTCGCCAGGGACCGACCTTGGACGGTATTGTGGTCGCGACGGAGTCGTTCATTCACGGCGCGGACGTGGGCGAGGCCGTTGGTTGGAAATTCCCGTACACGGCCCAGACTTCACCGTGTTCCGCGTGCGCGTCAGCGAAGCTGCCTTTCCTGAGCGAATCGCGTATCAGCAGGACTCGCTGAAGATCGCCAATGAGTCCATTGGGCATGACATGGTCGTCA
>JAJRPE010000164.1 GCA_024280935.1 Candidatus Hydrogenedentota bacterium | reverse complement strand
TGGCCGAGAGAGACTGGCGAAAGAAATGAATGAATCGTCAACTCCGGTTGGGTGACGAGGCGGAGGCGGACTTAGTTCGCAATTGGACGCATACCACCGAGACATACGACGCTGGTAGCGTGATCGTTTACAATGACCACATTTCGAGTGCTGTTTTGCTACCATCTAAGCGTACGGACCAATACTAATCGACCAACATATGCATAGAAAGGACTTCAAATGGGAGAGTGTCAAGAAGATTTATTCAATAAGCTGATTGCATCTAATAATACTCAGAGTCTGCAATCTGAGGGCACTGCAACTTGCGAAAGATATGGATTACATACGTGACCTATTTCGAAACCATAGACTGAGCTTCTGTTCAGCATGTAAGTCGCCCACATTTCTTCAAATAGCCCAAAACAATTGTGGGCTGTGTGGGGAAAATGTGGGTCCAGGCAAGACCGCAATTATTGATGCAGACAAGGCTGACCTCGCTGTCTATGAACAAATTGTCGAACAGCGCTTTTGGTAGAGCGGCAAACTTGCTCAAATGAACACGTGCATCATTACCGTCTAAAAAATCACTGTTGGAAGTGAAAGAAACCGATTCCCGGAAGGCTTCATGTTTCGGATATCCAAGGAGGAATTCGAACGTTTGAGGTCACAAATTGTGACCTCAAGTTGGGGCGGTCTACGATACCCTGCGTCAACTGATGGCACCTCCCAAGTACGAGAAGCGCCCGATAGACTTCACAAATAACACGGGGCAAGTAGAAGCATATCTGAACCGCGAATGGACACGAATCTGCACGAATTAGAAATCTCCAAGCTCCAAACCACCAGAATAGCGTCGTCTCCTATTTGTTCAGGTTCTATTCCCTATTTTCTTAATTCGTGCGAATTCGTGTATATTCGTGGTTCAAGATTTTTTATTTTTGTGCCGCTTTCAGACAGGTCTGGCACGCACTGGCGGCGGAACAACCGGCACGTCCCAGACCGACAAACAAAGGATAACCATGGAATTCGGCTTGGCCTACAGCAAAGCCGTCACCCGGCGGCAATTCTTCAGTCGCTCGGCCACGGGTGTGGGCGCGGCGGCGTTGGCATCCCTCCTCGGCGTTAAGAGCGAGGCCGCAATCAACGCCAAACTCTCCCACATGGCGCCCCGAGCGAAACACGTCATCTATATGTTCATGTCGGGCGCACCCTCCCACCTCGACCTCTTCGACTACAAGCCCTACCTCGTCAAGCACGATGGCGAACCGGTGCCCGAGTCCTTCATGGAGCAGCGCTTTGCCTTCATCAAGGGGGTGCCCAATATTGGCGGCACCCGCTGGAAATTCGCACAGCACGGACAGAGTGGCGCGTGGATAAGTGAATTGCTGCCCAACATCGCCACCATCACCGACGACATCGCCATCATCCATTCCATGCACACGGAACAGTTCAACCACGATCCGGCCGTTACTTTCCTCAACAGTGGTTCGCCCCTGGCGGGCCGACCCTGTATGGGCGCGTGGGCCAGCTACGGCCTCGGCAGCGAAAACGAAGACCTGCCCGCCTTCGTCGTGCTCACTTCGGGAACCGGAACCCAGCCCATTCAAAGCCGCTACTGGGGCAATGGCTTTCTGCCCTCGACGCACCAAGGCGTGCAATTCCGAAGCCAGGGCGACCCGGTACTCTTCGTAAACAACCCGGAAGGCATCGACGCCCAGCGCCGCCGCAGCACCATCGACGCCATCAACCAAATGAACCAGTGGCAATACGAAAACGTGGGCGACCCCGAAATTGCAACGCGCATTGAGGCCTTCGAGCTGGCGTACCGCATGCAGACCAGTGTGCCCGAACTCATGGACATCGCCAGCGAACCCGAATCTGTCCGCGCAATGTACGGTGTCCAGCCGGGAAAGACCGCCTTCGCCAACAATGCCCTCCTCGCCCGCCGACTTGTGGAACGGGGTGTCCGCTTTGTACAGTTATTCCACACGGGCTGGGACCACCATGGCGGTCAGGGAAAGCAGAATCTCGTCGGACACCTGCCCGTGGTCGCCCGAGAAATCGACCAGCCCGCCGCAGCCCTCGTAAAGGATCTCAAACAACGGGGACTCCTCGACGAAACCCTCGTCATCTGGGGTGGTGAATTCGGGCGCACCCCCATGGTCCAGGGCGCGGTCTCGAAAGAAAGTATGGGGCGCGACCACAACCCCCGTGCCTTCACTATCTGGATGGCTGGGGGCGGCATTAAGGGTGGCATCGTCCACGGGGCCACCGATGATTTCGGCTACAACGTCGTCGACAAGCCCGTCCACGTTCACGACTTCCAGGCCACGGTGCTGGACTGCCTCGGCATGAACCACGAAAACCTGACCTACCGCTTTCAGGGCCGCGATTTTCGCCTGACCGACGTTGCGGGAAACGTAGCGCGGGACTTGTTGGCATAGGGTGCCGCGTTTCCAAGAAACCCTGTTGAACCGGACGAACCCATGGGCAACGCACGCCTACCCCTGTCTGAGCACCTCGCGCACTTTGCTTGCCAGTGTCTGAAGGGAAAATGGTTTCTGTATAAACGCGACTCCTTCTTCCAACACGCCTTTTCGGGAAATCACGTCATTGGCATATCCAGACATGTAGAGCACCTTCATGTGCGGATGCTCCCGTGCAACCTTGTCGCTGAGGTCCTTCCCGCTCATTTCCGGCATGACCACATCGGTCACCAGAAGATGCACGGGCTTATCGAGGCCAGCCAGAACCCTTAACGCTTCGGGACCGCTTTCCGCTACGAAAACAGTATAGCCCTGTCGCTCCAACAGGGCATGGGCAAGGCTGCGCACTTCGGCGTTGTCTTCGGCCAGCAGGATAGTCTCCGAGCCGCACAAGTCTTCGAGATCAACCTCTATGCGCTTGACCTCGGCGCAGGGCTCCGCCGACACAGGCAGATAGACTTTGAACATTGTGCCCCTGCCAGGTTCGCTATCGACCAAAATACTGCCACCGTGCTGATTTACGATGCCGAACACGGTAGCGAGGCCCAGACCAGTGCCTTGCTCCCCCTTTGTAGAGAAAAACGGGTCAAATATGAGCGACCGAGTTCCCTCATCCATCCCGTCCCCCGTATCGCTGATAGCAATCACAACGTAACGTCCGGCGGAAACACTGACATGTTCTCCCGCAGAGGACTCATCAAGGGCGACAAACCCCGTCTCCACCGTCAACCTGCCGCCTTCCGGCATGGCGTCTTGCGCATTGACAACCAGATTCATGACAACCTGCTCAATCTGCCGCATGTCAGCCTTCACGGGAGGCAGATCGAGACCGGGAAGCACTCCAAACTCGATGTCGTCTCGGAGGGTGCGGCGCAAGAGTTTCTCGATGCCCTTAATCGTCTCATTCACATCCAATATCGTGTATTGGAGGGTCTGCTTGCGACCGAAAGCCAGTAGCTGCCCCACCAAGTCCCGAGCCCCCTCGGCGGCAAGTACTATCTGCGCAACAAAATCGCGCTGTTCCTCGTGAAGATCGCACTCATCCCGCAACATTTCGCCGTACCCGAGAATGGGCGTAAGTAGATTATTCAGATCGTGGGCCACCCCCCCCGCCAAACGACCAATGGCATCCACCTTCTGAGCCTGGCGGTATTGCTCCTCAAGCTTTTCCTTCTCCATCGCTACCCGCTTGCGTTCGCTGATGTCCCGAACATTGGCCAGCACAAGAAGCTCATCGTGAATCTGAATCCGCTGCAAGGCCACCTCGACATAGAAGGTCGATGCGTCCTTGGGGCGTCGCGCCTTCCATTCGAATAACTGCGCCTCCCCGGCCATGACCGCCTCCCACGTCTCCGAGAGCGTATTCGTGGGCCAATCATCTGCCGTGTAGTCGTCCTGGATAGACAAGGTGGACGCGAGTTCGTGCGTAACGCCGTACATATCAAGCATCTTATTGTTGACATCTAGAATCTTCCCGTCGGCAGCGTGCAGAAACAAAGCATCGTGGTTGTTGTCGAAAATTATTCGCAGTGCCTCCTCTGCCCGCTTACGTTCGGTAATGTCCCGGGTAACACCCAATATGCCGCAAGGCACCCCAGACGCATCACGGAGAAAGCTCACCAGGACCTCGGTGTCAATGGTCGAGCCGTCTTTGTGGGAGGATTTGAGCAAGAATACACGCGCACGATCAGGATCGGCCCCCCCCGTTTCCTCAAGGCTGAGTTCTTCACCGATGGCCTCCACAAACACCCCGGTATCTTCCGGCGGGACGCTCATGACCATGCCGCCCGTCACTATCTCCGCTGGTGTATATCCACGCATACGCTCTACCGAGGGACTGACGTAGGTAAACTTCCCCGTTAGATCGGCGGTCCAAATAACATCGCGAACGTTATCCGCCAACATCTTGTAGGTCGCCTCGCTTTCCCGGAGTGCCGCAAGGGCCGTCTCCCGCTCCAGTGTCGCGGCACGCCGCTCCTCAATTTCCTCGCTCAGGTGGCGAACCAGCTTCTCTGCCTCATCGGTTTTCGTGATCAGCGCACGTAGCATCGCCGTGAGACAGGCGAGGATAGCACCACTGACAAACACGAACGGAACACCCATAGTCAGCCAGTTCAGGACATCGCGGGACAATTCAGGGCGGCTCAACAACAGGTGCGCGGGCTGCGGCTCTGCCGGCAGAATCCCTGCTGTGTAGGCCCAGGCGAATATGGCCAATGTTGCGCCACTCACCGCAAGCGCCAGGAGGCCGGAGCGAAATCCCACAAAAATTCCGGTCAGGATGACAAACGAGAACAGATACAGCAAGGCGTTACTGACGATAGTGAAATACAAAAGCTCGGAAACGGCGACGAGATAGAAAATGACTGGCGCGGACAGGGCACGCAGGATGTAGGGCAGCGATTTCTTAACTGCGGTCAATATTAATAAAATATAAAGTCCAACATAGAACACCACGAGGCCATAGCGGCCACGCTGTATTTCTTCCACGCCAGCGACGATCTGGAGGATTCCCGCCAGAACGACAATAACCCAGAGGGAACGATTGACCATCACCAATCGAAGCGCATGCAGGGCACTCTGCTGTTCATCCGCCACGTCACGCACCTGAGATGAGGCATTCTTCATATACATATACTCTCTCTGCGCCCTGGTGGGCCACTGCTGCCAATACGAAAACGAACAAACCCTTCCCAGTCAGGTTCCGCACTACCATTTGCTACGCGGCGGGTTCCATTCGTCCACTATTATAACGCAACGCATATTGTAGCACGCGGCTTTCGCTGCCGCGACAGGCAGGTATCACAATCTGGGGTCTCACCACATCGGGTGCCCGAACTAATCGTTTACTCGGGCAGTACAAACGGCTGAAAGGATTCCAGTAACTGTCAGGTCGGCAGCCCGCCTGTGCTATGCTTTGCCCGTGAGCAGCAAATCCTTCAAAGCGACCCGATTCAGTCCGTCTTCGGCCAAACATGTGGAAGACCACCTTGCCGTCGAAGCCGTCCTTCAACTCAAGCTGAATGGCATTTCCTATACCACCACCGTGCGCACCCCCGGTGCCGACGAAGCACTCGCACGGGGCCTCCTCTTTACGGAGGGCGTTCTGGTGGACACCACCGTCATCCCCGAGTATCATCACGTGCCCGATCACGATGCCGGGCACACGGGCTGCCTGGAAATCACGGTACCGGAAAAATCCCTCGCAAAGGATGTGACAGGGCGGCGTTCGGCGATGGTGAACGCTTCGTGCGGTCTCTGCGGCATTCGGGAGCCGGAAGAGTTGCACATGACCGGGGCACCCATCACCACACACCCGAAGCAACGCCTCCACATCGATGCCATCCAGGAACTGACCCAGTGCCTCGCCATTCACCAGCCCCTCTTTCAGGCCACCGGAGGTGTCCATGGTGCCCTGGCCTTCGGGTCCGACGGCACGGTGCTTTCGGCCCACGAAGACATTGGCCGCCACAACGCCGTCGACAAGGTCATCGGCGACCTTATCCAGCAGGGCCGACTCCAAGATGGGATTGGCATTGTGGTCAGCGGGCGCGCATCCTATGAAATCGTCTTCAAAGCCTACCAAGCTCAATGGCCCTATATCCTGTCGGTCTCCGCGCCCTCTTCCCTGGCCGTCGAGATGGGCGAACACTTCGGCATGTGCATCGTGGGATTCTGCCGTGAAAACCGCGCCACCGTATACAGCCGCCCGGAGTTGGTGAAGTTTGAATAGTGAATTGAGAATCGTAAGCGTTGAACTAAACGGCTTCGCCGTAGCATCGCACGCGTCAAATCGACATTGCACACCCATCAATCCTGTTGGACGTGCCGCACGATCCGGTCTCAGCCGGTTCGTGCGTTTGAGGCAACGGCATCGTAAAGCGCCCAAAGTACTTTGGCACGGGGCGCGACTGCCTTATTCTTAGTCCCAGATACCTCTTGCTTCACGCCAACGCACGAACCCGTCAGGACTCGTTAGACTCGCCTTTTGGGGATCGTGCGACACGACTGAGGCCCACAGCAGCCGTGATCGTCACAAAGCGTTCAGTGCAACGAGGTTTCTCAGTCGGCAAGCGACTGAAAAACCATTACTCGTTACGGGCAAAGGGGGTTGGGCTTTCCAGCCCGACACAAAAGGCACGTCGGACATGAGGCCCGCCACCGACACATGTAGCCGCTTTGGATTCGAGCGGAAAAACACTATACACAGTCTTGGGCAATCAACGTATCACCACGAACACTACGTGCGTTTTCGACACCCACCGTGCGCGTTATGTCGGGTCAGAGACGCGCCGGAGGCGGGCTGGAAAGCCCAACCCCCTTGCCCGCAGCTCCCAGAGCAGACGGTGAACACTTACTGAGAATCTAACACATGGCTCCCCTCCTCGGAGGGGCTGTGGGTGGGTTAATTCTATTGCGCCAACTTGAGCCCACCCCCCGAAAATTGACAAAGATTGCCAATCCTGAGATAATCGAGACATGCCCACACAGAACGTAAATATTACCGATGCCCAGTCCGAGTTCATCCGCCGATGCGTGGAGTCCGGGGACTACAACAACGCCAGCGAACTCGTCCGCGAAAGTCTGCGCCTCCTGAAAGCACAAAAGGATGCCCAGCAGGCCAACTTGGACTGGGTCCGTGCCGAATTGCAGAAAGGCTACGACGACCGTGAAGCGGGCCGCTATATCGAGCTGAATAGCCGGGAGGACATTGACGCATTCGGACGGGAAATCTCCCGCCGTGGCCGCGAGAGACTTCTGAAAGAGAATAATGCCTCGACCGATTCGATTAAGTGACCTGGTCGAGGCGGATATGGAATGCATCTGGCAGTGGACTGAAGAGAAGTACGACGTTGATCAGGCCGTCCGGTACCAGATGCTACTCGATCAAGCCTTAGACGATGTGCGGATCGATCCCGAGCGCCCGTCAAGCCGACCACACCCCGAATGGGGCGCGCAGGTGCGAAGTTATCGCATTGCGTTGAGCAAGCGCCGAAGCGGCACGGGCATCAAGTCGCCCCGCCACATCGTCGTCTACACCCTGGAATACGAAGACGAAGTCTTCGTGCTGCGGATTCTTCACGACAGAATGGAAGCGCAGGGTTACCTCCCAGAGGATTAGGTGGCAATCCCTGCGAGGAGCTAAGGGTCATGAAGGCTTTTTGTTGCCTTCCCGCGTGGGAAATTACGAACGGACCTGCGATGGCGATGTCATTTCCAGTCTACCGAGTCAGGCAAGATGCCTAACCCACGTTAGCGCGCTTTGGCGACCTCTGTATACCCTCTCCTCTCACGGGCCACCTTAAGACGTTGCCAATCTCCGAGGGCCGCGATATACTTCATTGACGCACTCCGTGTAGCGATGCCTATTTGGAACAAAAAGATAAAGCGACAAATCAAATCGCGGGAAGATATAGATGTCAAAAAATATCAGTCGTTTAAGTGGCAAAAAGGGTCTTTCCGATAATTTCTTCAAGAATCTGGTTGAATCCGCTGCCGAAACGGGTACACCGGATAAAGCGGCCTATTCAAAACTCGCAGGCGATTACACGGTTGGGGGAGCCATTCCCTATGGGACTGCTTCGTTTTATGACTTTTTGAAGGAAGAAAACAAGGGAAAAAAGGTTTATGTTTGCGACGGCTCCGCTTGTTTGTGTGCGCGGACCCAGGACACGGTGGCGGAGGAACTTGGCAAGCATTTTTCACCGGATGAAATTGGAAAAATGACGTGCCTCGGGCGCTGCCACGGGAACAGCGCGTTTTCTTATTCGGGAAGAAATTACTCGGGAAACGATGTAGATAATCTCTCCGCTATTGTTCAAAACAAAGCCAGGAACACCTCCGATAGTTACCACGTAGAATCCATGCTCGAAACACCGGTTTTGACCGCATACTTTCCGGGAGTCTCGCGGTTTTACAGATTGCTCAACGACGTAATCTTGAAAAAATCGCCCGCCGAACTCCTGGACGAAATGAACTCTTCCAAGCTCCGGGGCCGGGGCGGGGCAGGCTTTCCCGCAGGCCTTAAATGGGAGGCGTGCCAGGCCGCGCCCGGCGACAAGAAATATATCGTGTGCAATGCGGACGAGGGCGACCCTGGGGCCTATATTGACCGCTACCTTCTGGAAAAACAGCCCCACCTGGTACTGTTTGGGATGATGGTCGCCGGAAAAATTGTTGGCGCGGAAGAAGGCGTGCTTTACATCCGGGCAGAATATCCCGAGTCTATCGCGGTTATTGACCGGACGATTGACGAATTAAAAGAGGCCGGTCTGCTGGGCGAATCCATCGGCGGGTCTGGCTTTAATTTTGATTTATACATCGTTAAAGGAGCCGGGGCCTATATCTGCGGCGAAGAGACCGCCTTGCTGGCATCGATTGAAGGACGAAGGCCCGAAGTCAGCGTCCGACCGCCCTATCCGACGACGGAGGGATTGTTCGGGAAGCCGACCGTGGTGAACAACGTCGAGTCCTTTGCGAATGTCCATCAAATTTTTGAACAAGGCGGAGCGCCTTTCGCCAGGGTGGGCACGA
>JAJRPE010000163.1 GCA_024280935.1 Candidatus Hydrogenedentota bacterium | reverse complement strand
CTGCGACGAGAAGGGGCTGATGATTTCGCAAGTCGATGGCTCCTTCCCCTTCATGGGTCCCGAAGGCTCCGCCTTTGGCGTGCAGTATGTCCAGCAGACCATCCGCTTTGCCGCAGAATTGAACTGCCCCATGGTGGACACCGTGGACGGGGCCTCCGAGATAGAGGGCTATACCCGCGACGAAGTCTTCCGCATCACCTGCGACAACTACCGGCAGGTCTTGTCCTGGGCCGAAGACTATAAAGTCATTATCAATATCGAACCCCACGGCCCCTACACCAACGACATCGAATTCATGCTCAAGCTCTTCAAACACTTCGACTCCGAATGGCTGCGCTGCAACTTCGACACGGGCAACACCTTCATCGTCGGCCACGATCCGCTGGAATACCTCAAGGCGCTCCTACCCTACGTCTCCCACTGCCACATCAAGGATGTCAGCGCGGGATTGGCCGCCGTGGCGCGGGGCGAGGACTCGGGCATCGCGTGCAGCGAAGTGCCCATCGGGGGCGGCGTCATCGCCGATAGTATCAAGAGCTGCCTTGCCCTGCTCAAAGAAAACGACTGGGATGGCGTCGTGTCGCTTGAATGCCATGGCGCAGACGATAACATCCGCGACAGCGTGGCCTTTCTCAAGCCGTTGGTGGGATGAAATCTGTAACGGTCCGACAGGAAAGTGAGTGGTCAACCTTGTCCCAATGCTTGAAGCCATTACTGGTCATCGCCCTGATCTCATGCTGGAGCAACGCGATCCCAACGCTATATGCGCGTGGGCAACGGAATTGATTGTTGCGTTTCAGCCCGTGCGGACGTAGCTCATCCTGCCCTCTTATCAGTACCATATTTCGGTCGCTAAGAAGCCTATCCATTTAGTCCCGTAGGGACGACATATCGTAGCCCAGGGTGGAGCGCAGCGGAACCCTGGGTTCGCTCACCCACCCGAGAAATGAACCCCGAAGGGGTGGCATAAAATGTGTCGCCACTGCCACTGCCATCGCCCGCCTTTTCATCTATGCCACCCGCTTCGCGGGTTCATGGTGTGTTGTTCTTCTTATCCCAGGGTTCCGCTCGTACCTCCCTTTACCCCGGGCTACGATATGCCGTCCCTTCGGGACTATGTCGTTGGAGTACAAGGCATCTATTCTTGCAGCGGCCCAGCCAAAGCAGGTCGGTGGATTTCGTATTGACCAGTCGTAAATGGTCATGATGGCGTCATAGCCTGCGCCGGGCGCGGTGGCGATGGCGGGCGGATGGCCATGGTTGCTGCCGGGGACCGTGAAAATTGGAATCTCCGCACCAAGAGCCTCTTCCAATACCTTTCGCGCTTCGACAACCTCCACATCGGCGTTTTTAGCGGTGACACCGATGTGCGTCATGGAGTGACAGGACGCGCCCCAGCCCTCATCAATGAGGCTACCCATCTGTTCGGGACTCAGGATCATCATGTCGTGGTAACTGCTGCCGGGCACGTTGCGTTTCATGCCCAACTGGGATGATACCAGCGCGACATGGCCAGGAATGCCGAATTTGCGGTGGATGGGGGCGGAATATTTCAGCTGTTCTTCGCAGCCCTCGTCGTAGGTGATGGAGTAGACCCATTTCTTTCCGTTGGGCCACGGGGTCTTCCCCTTCGCTACGGCGGGCTGGGCTGCGGCCAGGCCAAGGACAGTGCCAGCGGCGACTCCTGCGGAGCTGAGAAAGTTTCTGCGGTTCATTTGGGAGTCTCCTGGGCGTTGGCTGTAGTTTCTTACGTGTTCGGTTTGGGTTTCATGGGACATATGGGTCTTATGAGACCTATGGGATCGGCGCCGTCATAGGTCCCATAAGACTCATACGTCCCATTGAGCGAGCGGGAGCATCATTCATCGCTGCTTGCCTCCACCAGCTTCACCCATGAAACCTGCGTGATCAAATGATTCAGTGAGGCAAAAGAAATCGCGGCATTCGTGGCATAGGCGGGCGAAGAATTGGCTGGAAAGGTCGCCATGGTCGCGTCGCCTACCAGAAACACGTTGAAGTCCTTGGAGAAATTGTTATAGCCACAGGTGGTACTGATGTAGCACATATCGGTCGCGTAGCCCGTCATAAGAATGTGGCGGATGCCGTGCTCCTTGAGAAAATCGCGAATGGCAGCGTAGCCATCGGCATCATAATGCACCACGTCGTTCGGCGCGACCTCGATAGCATCCACCACGGGCACGGGGAGTTCCCAGAAGCCCTTGCCGTTGTAACGGTCACTTGAGTCGAGACCGGGAAAGTTCTTGAAATAATCGGCGACCGTCTTCTCGTCGTCGAGGCGAATCCCTCGGGAACATCTTTGGCGTTGTAGTCGAAGTTGTTGAGAATCTCGCTCAAATCCTTCTTGCCTTCGGCACGCTCTTCCGCTGTGGGGGTCTTATGCACGGTGCGGTAGATCTTGGCAAGCACGGGTTTTTCCGTTCCACGCTGGCTGTAGACCACCATGCCCACTTTGTCACGCATGTGCTTGAGGAAAGGATTCAACACTTCCTTGATGTGCTGGTAGGAAAGGTGGTTTTTCGTCGGTGTGCAAAAATCCGCCACACCCGCAGGCTGTGGCGTGCGCCATCCCTGCTTATCGTCGATGGCCCAGGGATGAACTACGATGATCGCCGTGTCCGCCGCACGGAGACGGTTGGGCATTTCGATGATGCCCCGGGCGTTGTAGGAGAAACGCCAGGCGCGCACGTTGAGATCGCTGTCGTCATCTTTGACGAGCGCGGGCGCTTCATAGCGGATTTCTTCCACCACGGGTTGGATGTACTGGGGGTAATTCGCGAGGAGGGGCAGCGGATTCTCCAGCTTGGTCAGGGTGTTGTGGTAGGTGGAAAACGGTGGGCTGCCGTTTATAGTCGCATGTTGCAGTTCTGCGTGGCTGGCAGCGACCGTTGCAGCAAGCAGCTTCATCAGGGCGAATCTGACGCACGTAGCGATAGCGGTGAAACCTATCTTTCTCTCGTTCCCACGCTCCGCTTGGGAATGCCTGTGCCTACCGACCAGGCTGGAAGCCTAAGCTACGTGCACGCACGCAAGTAATTCCTGGCCCGTTTGACCGAAGAGTATTCACTGCCCCGTGGGCAAAGGTAGCCTTGGGCCTATCAGGGCTTTACCCGTGAAATGCCTGCCGACAAAGAGGGGAACATCCAGTTCTATGAGACAACGGTTTTGCACGGCTAAACCCTTCGGGTCTACCCGTGGCACACGTAGATTCCCTTTGAGGCTGGAAGGTTGCTGGGGTGAGGTTAAGGCTGGGCTGCATGTTCCACCGGGACATGCCCCCGCGTTCTAGTGGACCGCGCTTCTCTGGGATTTCGGCACGGGCCACGCAGCGCGTGTCGTTACCGTGTCGCGCCCGTGCGGGGGTACGTCCCTGAGCAGCCTGTTTGCATCCCCCGGAGTGCGTTGTTATTATCCGATGCTACGGGGCTGGACGATGGATTGACTGCGCCAACGTGTGGAATGTCCGCCCCCGTGTGGAGATCGGACATTCGTGGCTGAAGTAACGCTGACCCATGTGCAAAAAATATACGGGGGTGATGTGACGGCAGTTCAAGATGCCAATCTCACCATCAATGACAAGGAGTTCGTAGTGCTTGTCGGGCCATCGGGCTGCGGGAAGTCCACGACCCTGCGGATGATTGCCGGGCTGGAAGATATTACGGCGGGGGAGATCCATATCGATGGCACCCGCATCAATGACGTGCCGCCGAAAGACCGCGATATTGCCATGGTCTTTCAGAATTACGCCCTCTATCCCCACAAGAACGTCTATAAGAATATGTCCTTTGGCTTGGAAATGCGCCGCTTTCCCAAGGACGAGATTGATAAGCGTGTTCGGGAGGCCGCCGATATTCTCGGCATCACGGATCTGCTTCATCGCCGACCGAAGGCTCTCTCGGGGGGGCAACGGCAGCGGGTGGCCGTGGGGCGGGCCATTGTCCGTAAGCCCAAGGTGTTTTTATTTGATGAGCCCCTCTCCAACCTGGATGCGAAACTTCGTGTGCAGATGCGGGCCGAGATATCCAAGCTCCACCGACGTTTGGAGGCCACAATGGTATATGTGACCCACGATCAGGTTGAGGCCATGACCATGGGTGATCGTATAGTGGTCATGCTGGACGGTCTCATCCAGCAGGTGGCAGCACCCTTGGAACTTTACCGGCGGCCTGCAAACACCTTCGTGGCTACCTTCATCGGCAGCCCGCCCATGAACCTGCTCCAGGGGGCGCTGGCGTTCGTGGATGGGGCGCTCTGCTTTGTGACGCCGGAGCAGGGCACGTGTCTGAAAGTTTCAGAGGAACAGGGCGCGGTGTTGGCGGATTTTGCCGGTAAACCTGTTGATTTGGGAATTCGCCCCGAAGACCTCAGCGTGGCGAGCAGATCGGATACGTCAAACGGAGGCACGCTGGAGGCCGATGTGGAGGTGGTAGAACCGATGGGTGCCGAAACCTACGTATATCTCAGCGTCGCGGGTCAAGCGTTGACGGCCCGAATTCACGATCAGACACCGCCTATCGTGGGTGCCCGTCTGCGTCTGAACGCAAACACTCCATGTTTTCACTTTTTTGACCCCGATAGCGGCAAGGCCATCCGCTGATTCAGAAGACAATACACCTTCACGCACAACCCGATATCGCAGCGCACATCAATTCCCGTACGTGCGGGATTCCAGCGGCTTCTCGGGTCGTTGGGGTATTTCATGTGGCGGGGCGTGTTTTTTATATATCACGTTGTAAGATGTTGATATTGCGCACTTTGCGCACCCATTTATTTCCCCTGCACTTGTGCGATCACCGGGGTGCATGGCATAATCAGTAGGTTAATGGTTTACAGAGTTATCGCAAAAATCCATTTTTGGCGGTGTGGTGTGCGGCCCGCCGAGATGGCTTCTCCCACGAACAATAGTCAGGTTGTGACAAAGAGGAGGGTAGGGCATGGACATTAAACGGTTATCAGGCGACAATCGGGGTGTTACCCTGATGGAGGTGACACTCGCGGTCGCAATATTTGCAGGCGTTATCGGTGTCACCGCGCAATCACTGGCTTCCTTCTATGTAGCAATCGACGTGCAAGAGCAGCGGATGGAGGCGGTCGCCGCGTGCCGGGGTGTTATGGATGCCATTCGCGAGAAGCGTGCGGAATTCAGCGACACCTTTCCCGAAGATCTGATTGCTTGGACGGTCACAAATAATGAGGCCTCCTGGGCTTCCTTTCTTGCGGACAACAGTGCTCATATCGAGCTTAGCGAGCAAACGCTCGTGGTGGACTGCTTCAATCAGGCAGGCGATGCTGCGGGGGCTGGAGACAATCCAATCGTCGTGCATGTAACCTCTACCTGGCAGGACCGCCGGGGGCACACCTTGTCCGCCACGGTTGTCAGTATACTTACGGGGGAGTAGGAGGATGACTATGAAATCACAGGGTTACAGTCTGGTAGAAGTTATGATGGCCTCCTCGGTCCTGGGGGTCGTGTCGCTGCTGGGATTCGTCGTGCTTATGTCTTCGACGGAGTCGGCTCAACTTACGACCGCCAAAGTGGACGTGCAAAATAATCTTCGCGACACCATGAGTGTGATTACCAGCGAGCTGCGCGAAGCTGTGACTACCGAAACGACAGAACTAACGGGTGCCCCCGAGGATCTTGCCGCTGTCCTGGTGGAGGGAGGCGGTCTGAATATCATCTTTCAGGTGCCTGAACCCACTGCGGGTGAAGCACTTTTCAGCTATTCGACACCCATTAGCTTTACGTTGGAATATGAGGATGAAAACGGCAACGGAAGGCTCGACGACGGCGAAGACAGCAATGGCGATGGTGTGCTCACTCGGCGCATTGTGCGAATTCAAGATGGGGCAACGACCGCTGTTGCGAGTGCAAACTCGCTTGACAGCGTGCTCTTTACGCTCGTGGAGAATCAGGCGGCGGGCAACACCAATCTTACGACAGTAAATATTGTATTAACTGGCAGCAAGCGTTATGGACCCGGAGATGGGAAGTTGGTTCGTTCTGAAATGGAAGCCGACATCCGCCTCGTGAACTAAGAAAGGAGGCATCTATGGACAAGAGACGCTATGAAAGAGGAAGCAAGGACGGTATTGCATTAGTTTTTGTCATGATGGCTATTATTGTTATTTTGGGTTCCATGGGCCTGGTTATGACTGGTGTCCAGCGGGCTAAGAAAGAAACTGATCACGCCTATACGAACATCGTATTGGAAGAAGCAGCCCAGGCTGGCATCGATGTGGCTGTGGAACGACTGTGGAATTCCTATCGGGCCACCAGCGGCAACACCACAGGCAATGTGGCTTCCTATAAATTCTATCTGAACAACACGCTGAACGTGCCCATCAACGAGGACCTGAATTTCAACGGCACGAGGGATACTGGCGAAGAAGGGAACGGCGACGGCGCTTTCGATACCCTGCCCGTCGGCGTGGGCCAATATGGCCTGTCTCTGCTTGACGCGCCCATAGAATTCAAGAAGCCGGGTACGGAGACCGTTATCGCGACGGTGGATTCGGTTTACATCGCACGCTACGACACCGTTTATGAGTCGCGTTTAACGATACGCTCTACAGCTTCGTTTGAAGGCAAGACCAAGACGGCGGTGCAGGTGCTGCGCATTGGGGGCGAGCCTTTTGACCACGGCCAGTTCGCTATTCTTGCAAACAACATTAGCTGTATCCTCTGTCACGCGGAATTTCGTTCGCTGGATTTGGAACGAAATACCGATGCTGGAAACTTTGGCACCTTTGACCGCATCAAGATTGCCGCACTGGAATCGTTGCTCGTTCGAACCGGGACGGGTTCGGATTCCACCGTTGCGGGCACGATATATACTCGCGGCAAGGTCTACAAACCCAATGGTTCCCTCTATGACGCGGCGGGTTTGGCGGCCACCAATTTTGACGCCTACAACTTTAATGGCGATGACGGAAAAATTATTCAGGATGGCAGCGGCGGCATGTCTACGGTCGACTTGGTGAACGCGAACACCAACGGTGATGGTGACTTGGATCAATTTGCCAACCTTTACCTGGAGTATCCCACCGATCCAGAGGCACAGACGGATGGTCCCCTGCCGAGCAGCTTTCCCGCACCGTATCCTGACACGAATGAAGATCGCTATGTGGATGATTCCGAGTTTGATGTTATCGTAAACACGGCGAATGGTGCCATTGACTTTGAACTGGGTGAAGAAGATCCGAACGGGGCCATCACCAATGGCGTGGCTTATGGCATTCCCCACGGCAGCGTGTATACCGATGCTACGTTGCCGGTCTCTTCCAACGGCGCTTTGGCGGCCCTGTCTGGCGAGGGGTATTACAACGGAAATCTAATTCTTATTGGCACTGACGACGATCCCATCAAGATTCAGAACACGGTCGCCGTCGATGGTGACTTGATCATTAAGGGCCCCATTGAAGGGGAAGGCCAACTGCTGGTGCGGGGCAACGCCTACATTATTGGTGATGTTACCTACAAAGACGCGCCGGGTGAGTTTGGTGTGAACGAGAACGGCGATACCAACGCTTTTGCCCTCGTTTCCGGCGGCAGTGTGCTCATGGGCGACTACACGACTATCCGTGGTGTTAACCATAGTTACTACAACAACAAGAAGTATCCCAAGTGGAGCCAATACAGTATTGCTACTCGGGACGCGAACAAGACCAATACCATTACGAAGAATGGTTCTACCGAGACGCTGGAATGGGGCTACTTTGATCAATGGTCCACCGATCCGAATGAACCTGTTGCGGGAAAACCAGGACAACAGTTCAGCTTCACCATGTCGGAGTTACAGGTTTTTAACAACCTGGAATTGGAAAAGGCCGTGGCGGATTCTGAATACATTCCGCGATTTTACGGTCTGCGGGAAAGCCAGCCCGACAACATCTGGGTTTATGATTCAAGTGATGAGCATTCCGTCCGTTATTCGGAGAGTGGCGTGAAGCTCCTCAGCGATTTCATCGTGGAACAGGGCTATTCCCTTGATATTCTCAACAAAGCTGCCGTTCACTATCTCAACCCTGCGGGGAACTGGATGTCCGAAGATCAATTGCGCCAGTTCTGGTTTGACGACGAGATGAGCCGTCCTTCGGGTGGGCGTGATTTTAAGTTTGACGGTCTGCTCTACAGCAATAACTCCATATTCAGCATTGTGCGCAGCAGTACGCGTCACAATTCCAACACAAAGGGAAAGATGACCCTTCGTGGCGGCGTTATTGCCGCAGACCTGGGCATGTTTGTCCCCGGTGGACTAAGCTTGCAGTATGATCCGCGGGTAGAGCGATTTTTGAACGTGGCGGATACGGATCGCGTTGAATTTCGTCGTGCCGCATTCTACTTTGCCAAGGGCTGAGAGGCCCGCAGACAGTCGATGTTGCGCAAGCGACTTCGGAGGAATATGAATGGACAGTAAGATTGTCGTAGCAATCGCCTTGGCGTTGCTGACTCTGATATCGGTTCACGCGGATACGGTATACCTGAAGAACGGCGTTCGTTTCGATGGAACCGTAACGCCTGTGCCGGATCAGCAGGGACTCTACAAAGTGAAGGCGGGTAACCGCCAGCTTTTCTACCGGGAGACCGAAATAGATCGTGTCGAGAAGAATGATCGAACTGGACATCTGGATAGAAAAGCGCTCCTTGCCCGTTGGGAGGAGCGCAACAAGAAGCTGACCGAGGAGACAGGGCTTACTGCGGAGCAGCGTCGTCTGGTGCGCGGACTCATGTTTGAACTCAAGACCGAGGATGCATCCAAGCGGATGGCCGTTCGCGATCAACTGAAAGCCCTGCAAGTAGAGTTTGATGCCTGGGGCTATATTGCTTCGCTTTACGCAGAGCTTTCCCCCCTTCTGGCCCCCAATGTATTGCGCGTGCTGACTCAGGTGGACTCGAAACGAAGCCTTCCCCTTTTACAGGAAAGCGCACAGAGCAATTACTTCGGCACCCGGGCAATTGCCATCGAGATGTTGGGACGTTTGGGTCACAAGGAGAGCACCCCCATCATTGCACGCGGGTTGGCGGACTTTAGTCAGCCGGTTCAAATTAGCGCGGCCTATGCCTTGGCGAGCATGGGCGTTCGCCGCTCCACGCCCGCACTCATCGGCCTGTTGTCCCACGCGGATCTTCGGGTTTCCGGGGCCAGCCGCGAATCCCTGGCGGCGCTGTGGGAAGAGAAGCTTGGGGAGAAGCGCCTGACTTCGGTCAGCGAATGGGAAGCATTCTGGAAGAACCAGACCCCAGAGGGCACACCCATTCAGCTTGGCCAACTGGAGCCACTTACTCTCGAAGAAGATGAACTCAAGCAGACGATTGATAGCAACGGATGAGGCCCCCTTAACGCCTTGTTCTTCCGGAAGGCCAATAATAAACAAGAAAGCGCCACGTCATTCCCACGCACGTGGGAATCCCGAACGCGGCAGGGCATAGCGATACTTCACTGGGTTCCCGCGTTCGCGGGGATGACGATCTTGAATGGGTACAGTTCGTTTTTCGTGGGACTGGGGCCTGTGGTATACTCTTCATAGTAAGTTGAAGCGTGCTCACGGTCCCCAAGGTGGTTTCTCCCATGTATGTTCAGTTGAGTCTGGGTAGCAATCTGGGCGAACGCGCCGCTGCCCTCCAAGCCGCATTGCGGGCATTGGCGGCGATGGATTCCGTGGCGTTGCTTTCTCATTCCCATTGCTATGAAACCGAGCCAATTGGCATCAAAAACCAACCTCCGTTTCTGAATATGGCGGTCGAGATCGAGACGGACTTGGATCCGCTTGAACTCCTGAAGACAGTCAAAGCAATCGAGCAGAAATTGGGCAGGAAAGAGTCCGCCCACTGGGGTCCTCGGGAAATTGATATTGATATCATCCTGTGGGGCCAGACGGTCCTTGCCTCAGCGCAATTGACCCTTCCGCACAAAGAGTTTCGGAATCGGGCCTTTGTCCTCGTCCCCATGGCGGAGATTTCCCCCGAAGCGGTTGACCCGGTTACCGGCGAGACCGTTGCGGATCTGGCGCGGCGGCCCAACATGGAAGGTTGGATCGAAAAGCGCGAAAAAATAGTTCCCTGAACCGCTCCGCTTGGAGCCTACGGGACCGGGACGGGTACGTCTACGGTTCAGGAGGATATGCATGTGACCAAGGTCACTACCCTGTCGTTTGGCGACCGAAAGGCCCAGGGCGACAAAATAACGATGTTGACGGCCTACGATTATCCCACGGCGCGATTGTTGGATGAGGCGGGTGTTGACGCTATTCTTGTCGGCGATTCCGTCGGCATGGCCCTCATGGGTTACGCCTCCACACTTGCCGTGACGGTGGAGGACATTCTGCACCACACCCGCATGGTTTCCCGTGCGGCAACGCGGTCCATGGTCGTGGCCGACATGCCCTTTCTTTCCTACCACATCAGCCCCGAAGATGCGGTGCGCAACGCGGGACGATTTCTCGCGGAAGGGGGTGCCCATGCCGTGAAGCTGGAAGGCCCCATGTCCCGAATCGGAGCGGCCCTGTCGCACATCCTCGATGCGGGCATTCCCGTCATGGGGCACCTCGGCCTGACGCCCCAATCCGTTCATCAGTTTGGCGGGTTCAAGGTGCAGGGAAGAAGCGACGAAGCGAAAGCGCAACTCAAGGCGGATGCCAAGGCCCTGGAAGCGGCGGGGTGTTTCGCCATCGTGCTGGAGTGCATCCCGGCGGAGTTAGCGACGGATATTTCTGAGAGTCTTTCCATCCCCACCATTGGCATTGGCGCGGGCGCGGGTTGCGACGGGCAGATTCTTGTGCTCCACGACATTCTGGGGTGGGGGAAGGCCCGCTTTGCCCATACCTTCGTTGATGTGAAATCCGCCATTGCGCAGGCCGCTACGGACTACGTTGCGGCCGTGAAAGGCGGTTCCTATCCGGCAGAGGAGCATGGCTACCAATGAAGATCATTCACGATAAGCAAGCAATGCGTGTGTGGGCCATCGCGGAGAAGGCGAAGGGCCGTTCCATCGGCTTTGTCCCCACCATGGGTGCGCTCCACGAGGGCCATGCCAGCCTGGTGCGTGCTGCGGTGGAACGGGATGACGTGACGGTAGCCAGTGTATTTGTTAACCCGACCCAGTTTGCCCCCCACGAAGATTTGGATTCCTATCCGAGGACCTTTGAAGAGGACTGCGCCCTGCTTGAAAAGCTTGGTGTGGACATCGTCTATGCGCCCGACCCCGAATCCATGTATCCGAAAGGCTATGCCACCTATGTCACTGTTGAGGGGGTGTCCGAAGGACTCTGTAGCCTGACCCGGCCCCATTTTTTCCGGGGGGTGGCCACCGTGGTGACCAAGCTCTTTTGTACGGTGCTGCCCGACCGGGCCTACTTTGGGCAAAAGGACGCCCAACAGTGCGCCATCATCAAACGGATGGCCGAGGACTTGGATTTGGCGGTGGAGATTGTTGAGATGCCCATCATTCGGGAGACGGACGGGCTGGCCATGAGTTCCAGGAATCGCTACCTCTCCGCCGAAGAGCGCCAGAAGGCCCTGAATATTTCCGCCGCGCTCCGGCGGGCACAAGCTATGCTTGCAGCGGGCGAGCGGGACGGGGCCGCGATTGTCAATGCGGTCCGCGAGGGGATGGCTCCGTTGGACATTGACTATGTGGTGTTGGTGGATGCCCGGACCATGGTTCCGGTCGATAGGATATGCGGCGAAGTGCTGCTGGCTGTTGCGGCCAATATGGGTTCCGCCCGGTTGATAGACAACATTAAATTCGCGGTGCCCCAAGACAATGAGGCCGCGCTCGAAATGACTGCAAAGGAAAATGTCCCATGCTGTTAACCATGTTCAAGAGCAAAATCCATCGCGCTGTGGTGACCCAAGCGGATTTGCACTACAAGGGCAGCCTGACACTCGATCCCGACCTGATGGAAGCGGCCCATATGCTTCCCAACGAGGAAGTGCATGTCCTTAATATAAACACGGGCGCTAGATTCTCTACCTACATTATTGAAGGCGAGCGGGGAAGTGGTGTTATCTGCCTCAACGGGGCTGCGGCCCGCCTCGGGGAGCCGGGCGACCTGATCATCGCCCTGACTTATGCCCAGATGGACGCCGAGGAGGCCCGGGCCTTTGTGCCAACGATTGTTCACGTCGATGCGCACAATAAGGTAACTGAGGTTGAAGGGCCGTAATAAGGAGAAATGTTAAGTTAACCACGAATGGACTTAGCGCAGCCGTTGGCCGGAACCAAAAATATTTACCACGAAGGCCACGAAGAGCACGAAGAAAAATGAAGAACATAAAAAATTTGAACATCAAAGAACGCAAAGAGCTCAGAAAGCCGTTTTTATTTTTCTTTGCGCTCTTTGCGTTCTTTTGCGGCTACCATTTGTTTCGTTGATTTTTGACCGGGATTGGGCCGATTCACTATACTGGACCCGACGGCATGTTGGGGCAGTTGACTCGCGACGCGGTCGCACTCACCCCAGGTTAATCCCGTAAGGACCACCTTTTTATATGGATATCGATTTTGGCTATATTCTGATGGCGTATTTCAGCCTGCTTTTTTCGCTCTGCGTCCACGAAGCGGCCCACGCAGCCATGGCGAATTGGTGCGGCGACCCCTCGGCCCGTCTTCTGGGCCGCATGACCATCGACCCGAGGAAGCACATTGACCCCCTCGGCACTGTCGCGTTGCCGTTGATTATGATGTTCACCGGTGCCCAGTTTTTGTTCGGATGGGCCAAGCCCGTCCCCTTTAACCCGCGAAACCTGAACAACTACCGTCGCGATCCGGTGCTTATTGCGCTGGCGGGGCCCTTGTCGAATGTTGCTATGGCATTAACCAGCGCGGTTTTACTCCGTATCCTCCTCATGCTTATGGCGCACTCGATTAGCGGGCCGGTGATGCCAGTCCTCGTTCAGATTCTTGGGCGGATGATTGAGATTAATGTGGTGTTGGCGTTGTTCAACATGATTCCCCTTCCTCCGCTGGATGGTCATCACGTGCTCTACTATTTTCTGCCCCAACAAGGCAAGGAATTCCTCACCCGGATTGGACCGATGGGCATTATCATTGCAATTATTTTTATTGTTCCAATGATTCAGAAGCCGGTTATGTACACCATTATTTTCCTCCTGAATGTCGCGTCTCGTGGTGTGATGGATCTGGGAGAGGTTATCGAAATTATGTATTCGTAGGAGAACCCGGCTATACCTGTTTGGGTGTCTATTGACCTGCAAAGCGGGCCCTTGACCGACGTGCCCTTTGTGTCGGGCAGGGATGCCCAACCTCCTTGATTTTCTGGCCCCCGTCGAATCCTGTCGTCGCCGTCTGCTATACTTCCGCCTTCCCGAAGACTTCCCATGCGTCCCGTTTATCGGTGCGCATACCCCCTTGAATAAACAGATTACGT